>JAIMAT010000060.1 GCA_023511835.1 Bacillota bacterium
CTCTACCGCCTGGAGCGCGTGGCGGGCATGCCGAGCAGCTACCGGGCCTATCTGGGCGAGAGCATGTACACCATCAGCCAGACCTCGCCCTACCGGGTGGTGAGGAGCTTGCTGACGGGAGAAGATCCCGCCACCCTCGCGACCATCCCGTGCACCGAGCGGCCGGCCTTCACCGCCGCCGTGGCGAGTGACCTGATCCTGGCCTGCAATGGAGGCCCGGATAAGCAAGTCCTGCTGATCTCGGTGGACGACGGCCAGAGAGCCATTCTGTTCCAGCACAGCGGGCCGTTACCGGTCATGGCGTTCGGGTTCCGGGCAGGCCGGTGGATCTACTGGTGGGCACAACCCTGGACCGAAGGCGGCGACTTCGGCGCCTGGGGGCTCGTCGACGGGCATGGCCGTCCGGCCCCCGAGGCGGTTCGGCGGCAGTTCGCCGAGGTGGAGAGAGCGGGCGAGGTCTGGAACGACCTGGAGGGGCACTTCTTCATCGTCGTCGACGGGATGTTGGAAGAGTGGGCGGGCGACCGCTTCTCGCCGGTGGGCCCGGTGGGAAGCCAGCGGTTGGAGGCGGTGGGTGACGGCCGGGTGATCGTCTCCACCGTGCAGAGCCTTCCGGATGACATCATCTCGACGTATACGCTGGAAACCTTGAACCCGCTGCGGCAAGTGGTCTCCTGGACGGTGCATGGGGTGCAGGTGGTGGGCATGACCTATACGATCAGCGTCGCACCGGGCCTGGTCGAGCTCGACTTCCCGCTCCAGCACAAGCACTACGCCCTCAAAGACGTCATCGGTCAACCGCAGAGCGCCAACGGGCAGGTCTATTTCCGCTCCTCCCGCGGGTACGAGCGCCTGGTGATCACGGCTCCCGGCATGAACGCCATGACCGACGGATTCTGGCGGTAGCCGCGCCCGGCCGGCTGCCTGCCTCCGCCCGCCTGACGGGCAGCCGCAGTCCGTCCCGTGGACGCTCGCCCCTCACGGGCCGCTGCTGGTGCCCATTCCCCATGGCGCACGGGGCCGGGCCGGCGGGAGAGTGGGACTTCTCCCGATGACGCCGCGCCGCCGCACGCCGTATCCTCGCCGCAGTCTCCGGGCCTTCGCCCGGAGGCGCGACAGGGGTCGCAGCGCAGCGGGGAGGGCGGAAGGTGGGCCGGCGGGGCGCGGGCGGCGGGAGCCCGGGGGCGGAGGCCGACTTCCGGAAGCTCTGGGTGGGGCGGACCGTCTCCCTGGCGGGCTCGCAGGTGAGCCAGCTGGCGCTGCCGCTGACGGCGGTGGGCCTGCTCCACGCCTCGGCCTGGCAGATGGGCCTGCTGGAGGCGGCGGGCAGCCTTCCCTGGCTGCTCTTCGCTCTGCCAGCCGGGGTCTGGGTCGACCGGCGGCCGCACCGGCCGGTGATGGTGGCGGCCGACGCCGGGCGCGCGCTGCTGGTGGCCGCGGTGGTGCTGGCGGTGCCGCTCCACCGGCTGCGCCTCCCCTTGCTCTACGCGGTGGCGCTGGCGACGGGGAGCCTCACCGTCCTCTTCGACCTGGCCGACCACGCCTACCTGCCCGGCCTGGTGGGAAGGGAGCGCTTGGTGGAGGCCAACGGGCGGCTTCAGCTGAGCCAGTCGCTGGCCATGCTGGCCGGCCCCGGGCTGGCAGGCTTCCTGGTGCAGGCGGTGGGCGCGCCGCGGGCGCTGGTGGTGGACGCGCTCTCGTACCTCGTCTCGGCCGCGGCGCTCCTCTTCATCCAGAAGGCCGAGAGCCCGCCGGCGGCGACGGGCGGCCCGCTGGCCGGGGAGCTGCGCCAGGGGCTGGAGACGGTCTTCCGCCACCCGCTCTTGCGGGCGCTGGTCGGTTACGCAGCCACGCTCAACCTGGTGGACGGCATGCTGATGGCCGTCCTCATCCTCTTCCTGACCCGCGAGCTGGGGTTGCGACCCGCCGAGATCGGCCTCGGCCTCTCCATGGGCGCCGTGGGCGGCGTGCTGGGAGCTCTGGCGGCGGGCCGCCTGGGCCGCCGGGCGGGCGTCACGCGGAGCCTCCGGTTGGCCGCGCTCCTCCACGCCGCCGGCCTCGCCCTGCTGCCGGCCGCCTCCGGCCCCCACGCGGCGCGCCTGGCGGTGGGTACGTCGGCCGCCTTCCTGGTGCTGATGGCGTCGACGGCCTCCAATACGCTGACCGTCAGCCTCCGCCAATCGGTGACGCCCGACCGGCTGCTCGCCCGTGTGACGGCCAGCGTCCGCGTAGTCATCTGGGGCGTCGGCCCGCTGGCCGCGCTGGCCGGGGGCGCGCTGGGCCACGCCCTGGGCCTCCGCCCCACGCTTCTGGTAGTGGCCGCGGGCTCACTGCTGGCCTTCCCCTGGCTCTACCTCCCGCCCCTGGGGCGGCTGGAGCGCGTGCCGGAGATGCGGTGAGAGCCGGAGCCGGGAGGGAGCCCGCTTCCGGATGCCTGGGCACCCTCTCTAGTGGCCGCCCCGGCGCTGCGGGCGGATCCGGTAGCGGTCGGTGACGGCGCGCACGTCGGGGTCGGCCAGCTGTCGCCCCGGCAGATCACCCGCCAGGTCGGGGAGCGCCCGGCTCTCCCGCCCGTCGGCGCCCGCCCCTCGCGCCGGGACGGGCGGCCTCCCCGCATCGCCGCCCTTTCGCCGGGGCGCCCGTCTCTCGCTCTCTCTGCCCACTGCCTTCACCCCGCCTCTAGCGTTCCCCGCGACGCGAGAGGCCAGGACGCCCCCGCTTGCACAGAATTATGAGACTATGTATCATCACGTCTGGCGCGGATACGAAGTCTCAAACTGGGGTCGGCATGGAGGCGACGGTGCGATGGAGAGCATCCTAGGCGCCTGGCACGTGGGGCAGGGGGGCCTGTCGGTGGGAGCGGCGCTCCTGGTCGCCTTCCTGTTGGGCGTCGTCCACGGGGTGACGCCCGACGAGCACACCTGGCCCATCACCTTCAGCTACGCCATCGGCGGCTACTCGGCCCGGCGCGGGCTCGTCGCGGGCCTCGTCTTCTCGCTCAGCTTCACGCTGCAGCGTGCGCTCGCCTCGGAGCTGGCCTACTTCGCCCTGCTCCGCTTCCTGGAGCGGGATCCGCTCTGGGACCTACGCCTGACGGTGGTGGTGGGGCTGGTGATGGCGCTGGCCGGCCTCTACGTGCTCCGCCTGGACCGCTCGCTGCACCTCCACCTCCACCTGCCCCGGCTGCGGCGGACGGTGGGAGCGGAGACGGGGCCGGGAGCGGCGGAGGAGGGAAGCCGGGCACCGACCCCGGCCATGGCGGCGGTCCACGGGTTCATCGCCGGCTGGGGCTTCGGCGCCTATGCGCTGGTGCTCTACTCGGTCCTGGCTCCGACCATGCCGGGAGCGGCGCTGGCCTGGGCGCCCGGGGCGGCCTTCGGGCTGGGGACGACGCTGGTGCAGGCGACGGCGGGCGCTCTCTTCGGCTGGTTCTCCCGCCACCTCGGCCTGCCGGAGGGGGCGGCGGAGCGGCTGGCCCACCGCGTGGCCGGCAACACGCTGACGTGGGGCGGCTTGGCCTTCGTGCTGGCCGGCCTCCTGGCGCTGGCCGACCCGCCGCTGGCCGACCTGCGCGTCGCCACCGGCCTCCGCCTGCCCGGGCTGGAGGCGCTGGACATGGAGCTCCTGCTGGTGGTGCTCGTCGTGCTGGTCATCGGCCTGGGCAGCCTCGCCGCCGGCTGGCGGCGCGAGGCGGGCGCGGCGCGTGCGCGCAGGGAGGGGAGCGCCGTATGAGAAAATGATGAACGGTGGGGCGGCGGCGCGCGGGGAGCGCGGGTGGGGCCGCCGCCTTCCGCCCGCGAGGGGCGAGGATCCGAGACCGGCTGGGGCGCGCGCCGCGGCTGCGGACGGAGGCGTGGCCGGTGACAGGCGGGGATGGCGGATGGACGTCGAGCGCGAGCGGCAGCGCAGGGAAGGGGCGGCGGAGCGCCTCCGGAGGGCGCGCCGCTCCATCACGCGGGCGCGCAGCTCGGTGATCGAGACCATGGCCGGCCTCGCCCAGCCCTTCACGGCGGGCGAGCTCTGCGAGGCGGTGGCGGAGCGTTTCCCGGGCGTGGGGCGCGCCTCGGTCTTCCGCACCCTGGCCCTGCTGGAGGAAGTGGGCGCGGTGCAGCGCGTCCACAGCGGCGGCCGGGAGAGCTACGTTCTCTGCGAGCTCACCTCGCACCACCACCACCTCACCTGCACCCGCTGCGGGCGGACGGAGGAGGTCCAGCTGGAGCTGGACGCCCAGCTGGCGGCGGCGGCCGCCTCGCGGGGCTACACCCACCAGCGCCACGTGGTGGAGATCTTCGGCCTCTGCCCCGCCTGTCAGGCCGCCACCGGTGAGGAAGCGGGTGCCCCCGGGGCGGCGGCTCCGCCCCCGGAGGAGGAGTCCTCGCGCGGGCGCGACCGGGAGCGGTGAGGCGCCGCGCTCCGTTCCGGAGGCCGACATTTCCGTAGTTCGCATTGAGTTTTTGATATGTGGTTGACAGGCCGCCACGGCCGGCTATATTGAAGGTGAACGCACTTCTGGGGATCAAGCTCCGGGACTTCGATGGGGAACCCGGAGAACGCCGAAAGGCGAGGACCTCTGGAGGTGCGTTCAGGCATTTAAGCCCGCCTTGCCGGCCTGCCGCCACCGGCTCCTCACCCGGCCGGGCGGAGCCGCAGGATCCCGTGCGAGTCGCCCACCCAGACGGTCGTCCGCCCGTCCGCCTGGCCGCCGGCCAGCGCGAAGACGGTGGCGGCCGGGCAGGCGGCGGTCTGCCAGCTGGCGCCGCCGTCCCGGCTGAGCGAGAGGCCGCCGCCCATGGAGCCGGCCATCAGCGCCCGACCGCCCTCCCAGGCGGCCAGGCCCATCAGCCCGCGCACGAAGAGGCCCTGGTCCGCCTCGCTCCAGCGGCTCCCGCCGTCATGGCTGACCCAGGCGCCCGCCTCCATGGCCGCTGCCCAGACCGTGGCCGGGGGCTCGACCACGATGCGGTAGGCCAGCCGCGCCCCCTGCGCCACCAGCTGCCAGCTCCGTCCGCCGTCGCGCGAACGCAAAAGGCCGTCCGGGCCGCCGGCGAAGAGCAGGCCCGGCCGCGCGGGGTCGGCGGCCAGGCTGATGAGGTTGCGCACGGCCGGTCCGGAGGCGAGGAGCCGCCAGCTCCGCCCGCGGTCGGCGCTGTAGAGCACCCCGCGCTCGGTGGCCGCCCAGAGCGCCCCTTCCTGCCAGGGCGAGGGGAGGAGCGCCCCCACCGCCGCCCCCGGCGCCCTCTCCGGCCGCCAGTGGGCGCCGGCGTCTCCCGAGAGCCAGAGGCGCCCGCCGGCCACGGCATACCAGCTCCGCCCGCCGGGGGCGACGGCCACCGTCTCGACGGCGCCCCGCCCGGCCGCCTCCAGCCGCTGCCAGTGGCGGCCCCCGTCACGCGTCCAGAGCACGCCCGCCCCCGTTCCCAAGAGCGCCGCGTCGGCCGAGGCGGGGGAGGGCGCGATGGCGTAGACCGCGGTGCCCAGCTCCGCGCGCAGCGGCCGGAGCGAGGGGTCGAGGGCCCAGTTGCAGTCAGGCGACCCGTTGGGCGGCGCCACCGAGAGGCGGAAGGAGGCCTGCGCCGCAGGGCCGGCGGCCGCGCTCGGGCCCGGGGCGGGCGCGAGGCTGAGGAGCAGCTGCCAGTTGCCGGCCATGCTGAAGGCGTCCGTGCTGGCCTCGTAGCGGCCGCCGCCCTCGGGCGAGAGCCAGAAGGCGGCCGTCCCCATGGCCATGTCCAGGCTCTCCACCTGGGCCTGCACGGCCAGGCCGTCCGCCGGCCGCCCGGTGCGGGTGACGTTCAGGCGGAGCCGGTTCGGACCGGCCACCACCGGCTCCACCTGGAGGCGCAGGCGGTAGGGTCCGGCCCCGGCCGCGGCCGTGTAGACGATGGCCGGGCCGCGCCCCAGCAGCAGGGCAGGGTCGGCCGCCGGGGGCACCCCGGTCAGCAGGAGGAGGACTGCCAGCGCGTAGCCCGCCGGCGCCGCCGGCCGGCCCCGCGCCGGCACGGCCACCAGGGCGGCCAGGGCGAGCGCGAGGAGCGCCACCCAGAGCGGCAGCGCCGCCTGTTCCAGCGTCCAGGCGACGGCGTACCCGGGCAGCGGCAGCTCGGGATCGGGCGGCGAGCTCTGGCTGAGGACGCCGGCGGCCAGCAGGACCAGCAGGAGCGCAGCCGCCTCGAAACGGAGGGCGCGGGCGAAGAGCCGGCCGGGCGCCACCCGCTCGCCGGCGGCCTGGGCGCGGGCCAGCCGCGGCTCGCTCCAGAAGCGGTGGCTGGCGGCCGCCGCCAGGGCGAGGGCCCAGAAGAGGAGCTTGACGAGGAGCGCATGCCCCCAGTCCGAGCGGAGCGGGTCCGGGAGCGGCAGCAGCCGGTCGGCGGCGGAGAGCGTCCCGCTCGCCACCAGGAGGGCCAGCGCCCTGCCGGCCAGCCGCGAGAAGCGCCGCAGCTCGCCGGCCTCCAGCTCCCGTCCCGCGGCCAGGCGGCGCGGCCGCTCCACCAGGGCGAGGAGGAGGACGCCGCCCAGCCAGGCGCCCATGGCCAGCTGGTGGAGGACGTCGGCGGGTACCGCCAGCCAGGGGCGCGGGCTGGAGCCGGCGTGGGCGGAGAGCGAGGTGGCCGCCGCCAGCGCCAAAAGAAGCGCGCCGTGCAGCCGGCCGCCGCCGGGCCGGGCGCCCGCCGCCAGGGCGAGGGCGCCCAGCGCCAGCCGGGCCAGCCAGAGACGGCCGTAGCGGGTACCCGCCAGGAAGAGCAGCGCCTCGCCCGCCGGCGGCCGGAGCGAGCCGGTCACCTGGGCCAGGCGCAGCCCGGTGAGCGCCGCGTCGGAGAGGAGATAGGCCGTCCCGGCCGCCACCAGGAGGCGCCGGTAGAGGGGCTCCCCGGTGCCGGAGCCCAGCTGCGGCGCCACCAGCTGCGGCGCCAGCCAGAGGGCGAAGGCGAGGCCGCGCAGGGCGAAGAGGAGCGTGCCGGCGGCGTCGGGAGGCTCCATGCTGGTCGCGGCCAGGAGCCGCCAGGCGGCCAGCGCGGCCAGGGCGAAGGCGGCCGTCACCAGGAGGCGCCGGAGCCACTCCTCCGCCCCGCCGGGGGCCGCCCGCTCCCCGGCGACCAAGGCCGGGGCCGGGCTGCGCGCCTGCCCCGCCGTCACCCCTCCTCCCTCCTCAGCGCCGACGAAGCCGGTAGACGGCCAGCGCCACGGCGCCCGCGGCCACCAGGCCGGCCACCGCCCAGAGGACCGGCCCACCGCCCGCGGGCGCGGGGCGGGCCGCCGTCCCGCCGGCAGGGGGCTGCGGGGCGGAGGGGGCCGGCGGGGCGGGGGAGGGCGTCGCACCGGCTCCCGTGCCGCCCGTCCCGCCCGGGCCGCCCGCGCCGGCGGCGGGGCCGCCGGCGGTGACGCGGAAGGTGAAGCTGCCGCTGAGGGAGTGGCCGTCGGTGGAAAGGTTCTTCCAGCGGACGGTGTAGGTGCCCGGCGGCAGGCCGGGTTTCAGGGCCACCTCCATGGCCCGGTTGCCGCCGGTCAGGCGGCTCGGACCGGCGGTGACGTCCCGTCCCTGGGCGTCGACGACGCTCATGGAGGAGAAGGCCGGCTCCATCTCCTCGCTGAAGTAGGCGGTGACGCGGGCGGGGGCGCGCTCGAGGGTGCTTCCTGGGGCCGGGTCGGAGCGGACGAAGTCGGCGTGCGCCCAGGCCCGCGAGGCCGGGAGCGCGAGGAGCAGGGCGGCCAGGACGGCGACGGCCGCCCTGCGGCGATGTCCGAGCAGGCTCATCGGTTCTTCCCTCCCGGGAATGCTCGTCTCCACGGCCTGGCGCGCGGGGCGGCGGGCGGCTCCGCCGCCGGGCCGGCCGCGGGCAGGGGGCGGACGAGACCCTGACGGTAGGCGTAGGAGGCCAGCTGCGTCCGGTTGCGCAGGTGGAGCTTGGCCAGGATGTTGCGCAGGTGGTTCTTCACCGTGGCGGGCGCAAGGTGGAGGCGGAGGGCGATCTCCTCGTTGGAGAGGCCGGCCGCGGTCAGCCGAAGCACCTCGTTCTCCCGCTCGCTCAGCCGGGGCAGCGCCTCCTCGCGTCCGGGCACGGGGTTGGAGGAGGCGAACTCGGCCACGATCCGGCTGGCGATCTCGCGCGAGACGGGCGCCTCGCCCAGCGCCACCTGGCGCAGGTACTCCAGCCAGTGACCCGGCTCCAGGTTCTTGAGCAGGTAGCCCTGGGCGCCGTTGCGGATGGCCTCGAAGAGGTCGGCCACGTCGCTGGAGACGCTGAGCATGACCACGGTAGAGGCGGGCGAGAGCGCCCGCAGGCGGCGCGTCGCCTCGATGCCGCCGATGCCGGGCATGCGCACGTCCATCAGCACCAGGTCGGGCGCCAGCTCGCCAGCCAGCGCTACCGCCTCCTCACCCGAGCCCGCCTCGGCCACGACGACGAAGTCGGGCGCCTCGGCCAGGACCGCGCGGACGGCCTTCCGGGCGAGCGGGCTGTCGTCCACCACCAGCGTCCGCACCAGCCTACGCACCGGCTTCCATCCCCCTCCCGGCGGGTGCCGGACGGGCCAGCGGCCCGCGCAGGCGGAGGGTGCAGCCGCGCCCGGGCGCGCTCTCCAGCTCCAGCTCCAGGCCGGCCTCGCGGGCGCGGCGGCGCATGAGGAGGAGGCCGAGCCCACCGCCCGCACGCTCCGGGTCGAAGCCGCGGCCGTCGTCGCGCAGGCGGAGGAGGAAGCGGCCGCCCTCCTCCGTCCAGTCCAGGCGGACGGTGCGGGCGCCGGCGTGCTTGCGCACGTTGACCAGCGCCTCGCGCAGGATGGCCTGGAGGGCGGCGGCGACGGCCTCCTCCAGGGGCGGCCGGTCGGGAACGGGGCCGGTCAGGCGGAGCTCCACGCCGGAGTCGCCGAGCGCCTCCTCCAGGGAGCGGCGGAGATCGAGGGTGCCCGCCACCGCCAGCCCCTCCCCGGAGCGGCGGAGGCTTTGGATGGTCCGGCGCACCTCGCCGTCCACCTCGGCCAGGGCGTCCAGCGCCTCCTCCACGCCGGCGGCCAGCTCCGGGGGCAGCTGCCGCCGGAGGCGGCGCAGGCGGACCGCGAGAAAGAAGAGCGCCTGCAGGACGCGGTCGTGCAGCTCGGCCGCCGTCGCCTCGCGCTGCTCCAACGCCCGGCGCGCCGCCCGCTCCGCCTCGGCCTGCCGCGTCAGGCGGGCCACGAGGCGGAAGAGGTGGCGGTAGTAGAGGAAGCTGCCCAGGAGCGCCAGGCCGGCCGTCAGCAGGTTGCCCAGTGGCGTGGGGAGCGCCTCCAGGGGCGGGAGCCCGTGGCGGACGAACTCGAAGCCGCCCGCCAGGAGCGCCGGCAGGAGCGCCGCGGGCCAGAGGAGGCGCCCGGGAAGCTCGGGCTGCAAATCGTTCACGGTCGCGCACCCCCCGGCTGGGCGGCCTCGGCCTCCAGCGCGGCCAGCCAGCGCACCGCCTCCAGCCCCGCGGCCAGGCCCAGCTCGAGGCCGAAGCCCATCATCACCGCGCCGGCCAGCTGCTGGTCGGTCAGGGCGGAGAGGCCGTAGATCCAGGGCTGGGCCACGCGCGCGTAGTAGCCGTAGACGGGCGTGCCGCTGAAAAGGAACCAGACCGCCAGCACCTCGCCCGCCAGGAAGGCCAGGGCGAAGTAGGAGGCGCCCGCCGCCGGCTCCATGCGCCCGCGCCTCCCCGGCAGGAGACCCAGCGCCGGCACCCAGAAGAGAAGCGCCGCCCCGAGAAAGGAGAGGTGTTCCAGGTCGTGCACCCAGACCGCGCCCTGCGCCAGGTTGTAGAGGGCGGGCGCGTGCCAGAGGAGGAGCACGGCGTGGAAGGCGAACCAGGCCGGCCAGGGCCGCTCCGCGAGGCGCGCGGCCAGGCGCGCCAGCGGCGCCGCCAGGCGCGCGCCCAGCGGCCGCCAGCGGGCGGGCAGCGCCCAGGCCAGGACGGGCAGCGGAGCGCCCAGGAGGAGGAGCGGGGCGGCCACCAGGATGAGCAGCTGGTGCTCCACCATGTGGAAGGTGAGCAGGTGGTCGGCCAGGGCGTCCACCGGCGACTCCACCGCCGCCACGGCCGCCGCCAGGCCGGCGAACCAGGCCAGCGGGCGCCAGGCGGGCAGCACGGGGCGCCGGCTCCGGCTCCGGAGCCGCAGCCAGCCCAGCCCGTAGAGCGCGCCCAGCGCCAGCGCCGGCAGCCAGACCGCCCCGTCCCGCCGCCAGGGGCCGCTCCGCAGCGCGTCGCCGATGCCGTTGCCCACCAGCCGCGTCGGATCCTCCAGCGCCGCCTGCTTCACCGGGCTGGCGTAGGTCCGCTGGGTGGAAAGGAAGGCGACCAGGGCGCGGATCTCCCCGGGCGAGAGGCGGCGAGGGAGGCGCATGGTCGCCCCCGGTTTGACCGCCTGCGGGTCCCGCAGCCAGGCGGCCAGGTGCGCGCCGTCCGCCGGCACCAGCGCCATGGCGCCCACGCCGAGGCGGTCGCCGATGCCCGTCAGGTCGGGACCCGCCTGGCCCCGGGCGGGCGTCCCGGCGATGGTGTGGCAGCTGCTGCAGCCGGCCGGGCCGTCGAAGAGGCGCCAGCCCTCCAGCGCCTCGCCCTTCAGGCCCTGCAGGCCCACCGGGTGGAGGTGGGAGTCGACCCAGCGGGCGAAGTCGGCCGGCGGCTCGGCCACCACGCGCAGCCGCATGTTGGCGTCGTTGAGGCCGCAGAGCTGCCTGCACTCGCCCCAGTAGACACCCGCCCTGTGCGCGACGACGCGCTCCAGGCTGCCCTGCCACGGATCGGCGGTCAGCTGCCGGACCAGGTCCTGCACCCAGAAGGCGTGGACCACGTCGGCCGAGCGGACCTCCACCTGGACCGGCTCGCCCACCGGGATGTGCATCTCGTCGGCGGTGACGAAGCCGTAGTCGGGGTAGCGGAACTCCCACCACCAGGTGTGGCCGATCACCTCGACGCGCAGCGCCGGGCGCGCGGCCTGGAAGCCGGGCCGGAGCAGGTGCCGGGCGAGGACGCCGCCCGCGGCCAGGAGCAGGCCCAGGACCAGCAGCGCCTGCCAGCGGCGCGCTCCCGCGAGGCGGGCGAGAGCCCGCGTCCGGACGGAAAGAGGCGGTCGCGCCGGCACGCCCCTCCCTCCCCGCTCACATGCCGGGCATGCCGGAGGCGGCGCTCCGCACCTCCACCGGCACGCGAACCGTGCCCGCGCGGGCGAAGCGGAGGGTGAGCTGGAAGCGGTCACCGGGGGCGAGCGTCCGGCGCAGGCCGAAGAGCATGACGTGGTAGCCGCCCGGGGCGAAGACCACCTTCTGGCCGGCGGGGACGGCCAGGCCCCCGCGGACGGGCTCCATCTGCATCACGCCGTCGACCATGCGGCTGCGGTGGATCTCCGCCCGCCCGGCCACGTCGGTGGAGACCTCCAGGAGGCGGTCGGCCTCGCCGCCGGCGTTCTCCACCGTCAGGTAGACGGCGCCGTTCTGGCCGGCCTCGGCCGCGCGCGCCCAGGCCTGCCGCACCTGGAGTCGGCCGGCCGCACGGCTGGCGGGCGAGGGGGAGCAGGCGGCGAGGAGCAGGAGCGCCAAGCCAGCGGCGGCGAGCCGGGCGAGGGGCGGGAAGGGGGAGCGGTGCATCGGTGGCAGCCTCCTTCGCTCTCCTCCCGCGGCGGCCGGCCGCGGGAGCGGCCGGTCAGCGGCCGGCCAGGATCAGGCGGACGTCGTGGACCACGGCCTCCGGCGTGGTGCCATAGGGGAAGAGGAGCCGGAGCCGTCCCTGGGGGTCGATCAGGTAGACATACGCCGAGTGGTCCACCAGGTAGGTGGACGAGCCCGGCACCGGGTGCTTGTGGACGTAGACGCCGTACGCCTTCCAGACGGGCTGGAGCCGGGCCGCGCTGCCGGTCAGCCCGACGGCGGCGGGCCGGAAGCCGAAGGGCTTCAGGTAGCCGGCGACGCGGGCGGGCGTGTCGCGCTCGGGGTCGACGGTGACGAAGAGGACGCGCAGCCGCGCAGCGTCGCCGCCCAACTGCTGCTGGGCCTGGCGCAGCACCGCCAGGGTGGCCGGGCAGACGTCGGGGCAGGTGGTGTAGCCGAAGTAGAGGAGGACCACCCGGCCGCGCAATGACGCCAGGTCGAAGTTCCGCCCCGACGTGTCGGTCAGCCGGAAGTCGGGCGCCGGCTGCGGCGGGTTGAGCACGTCGCCGCGGAAGCTGGGCGGCGCCGCCAGGAGCAGCCTCCAGGCGGCCGTCGCCAGCAGCAGGAGGGTCGCCGCCACCCCCGCCAGGCGCAGGGCGGAGGCGCGCCGGGACTTGCCGGAGGAAGCCTGCACGGCGGTCACCTCGGACGATCACCTTGCTACCTTTACAAACAAAGTGTAAGGGAAAATGGTGCTGGCGACCATAGTCCGAAAGGATCAGGGGGGCGGGGCGCGGGCGCGCGGAAGGGCGGCGCGG
>JAIMAT010000061.1 GCA_023511835.1 Bacillota bacterium
CCCCCGCCCCGTCCTCCCCGGGGCGCCTCAGTCCGACTCGCAGGCCAGATAGGCCATGGCCCGCGCCCAGATGCGCGCGGCCCGGCGGAGATCCTCCAGGGCGATGCGCTCGTCGGCCCGGTGGGCCAGCTCCGGGCGGCCCGGCAGCAGAGGGCCGAAGGCGACGCCGCCCGGGATGAGGCGGGCGTAGGTCCCCCCGCCGATGGCCAGGAGCGTGGCGGGCTCGCCCGTCACCTCTTCGTAGGCGCGGGCCAGGAGCCGGATGATGGGCGCGTCGGCCGGCACGTGGTGGGGCGGCTGGTCCTCCACGAGATCGATGCGCCAGCCGGCACCGGCCAGGCGGCGCTCGATCCGCTCCAGCAGCTCCTCCTTGCGGAAGCTGACCGGGTAGCGGAGGTTGAAGGTGGCCCGAAGCCGTCCTTCCTCCAGCCGGACGACGCCCAGGTTGGCGGTCAGCGCCCCCGAGACGGGGTCGCTCACCGCCGCGTCGAGCCCGGAGCCGTCCGGGGCCAGCATGGCGCGGAGCGACTCGACAAGGGGCCGCTGGCGGGGGTCGAGACCGTCGCCGGCCAGAAGCTCGTCGAGGAGCAGGCCCACCGCGTTGACCCCTTCGGCGGGCGTGCTGCCGTGGGCCGCCCGCCCCCGCGCGCGGAGGCGCCAGCCTCCCGCCTCCCCCGTCGCCTCGACCCCCGTCCCGGGTTCCGCGGAGGGGCGTCGCGAGGGCGACCAGCCGCGCCCGACCCGGGCGACGGCCGAGCCGGGCACCACGTTGGGCCGGCTGCCGCCCTCCAGCTCGGTCACCGAGCCGCCGTCCGCGGGACCCGCCGGGAAGGGGGCCACCGCGTCGAAGGTGAGGATGCCCTTCTCGGCGTGGACGATGGGGAAGTCGGCGTCCGGGGAGAAGCCCAGCTGCGGCCGCTCCTCGCGGGCCAGGTAGAAGTCCATGTCGGCCCAGCCGCTCTCCTCGTCGGTGCCGAAGATGAGGCGCAGGCGGCGCCTCCAGCGCGGCTCCGCCCGCGCCACGGCGGCCATGGCGTAGAGCGCGGCGGCCGAGGGTCCCTTGTCGTCCACGGCCCCGCGCCCCACCAGGAAGCCGTCCGCCACCTCGCCTCCGAAGGGCGGCCGGCTCCAGCCGTCGCCCGCCGGAACGACGTCCAGGTGGCAGAGGACGCCCACCAGCTCCCCGCCCCCGCCCGCCTCGACGTGGCCCGCATACCCTTCCACGTTGCGCACCGCGAAGCCCAGGCGCTCCCCCTCGGCCAGCGCCCGCTCCAGCGCCTGCGCCGGGCCGGGCCCGAAGGGCTGGCCGGGCCTCCCCTCGGCCTTGACGCTGGGGATGCGCAGCAGCTCCTGGGCGAAGCGGAGCATCTCCGCCTCATGTCCCTCGAGCCAGCGGTCCAGCCTCTCCCCAAGCAACGACTTCGCTCCCTCCCTCCTAGGCTTGAACCCCGTCGGCCCCTCTCCCGGCCGGCCCGGCGCCGGCCGGTCGCCCGGGCGCCCGCTCCAGCCAGAGGGAGAGGAGGCGCCCGGCCAGCGGGACCAGCGCGTTGAGCGCCAGGAGCAGGGGGACGACGGGTACCAGGAACCAGAAGAGCCACTCCGCCACGGGCATCGTCGACCCTCCCCGCGGGGGGCGGCGCGCCCCCCCTCTCAGCTTCGCCTTGATCGCCCCCCGCCCCTCTGCTAGCGTAGAGGAGGCCACGTGCGGCGCATCCGGTGCGCGCCGTCCGGGCGCGCGGGAGGGATGGACTTGTCCACGCTGGGATGGTTCCTCTCGTACGTCGTCCTGCCGCTGCTCTTTCTCTTCCTTTTCCTGGCGGGATGGGGTCGCATCTTCATCCCCTACGACCGGTGTCTCTACCGGGATCCGAAGCGGCTTTACGAGGAGCGGATGCGCACCGAGTGGAGCACGCCCAAGCCGCGCTAGACGCGCCGTGCGGCCCCGCCCATACGGATGCCGAAGGCCCGCGGATGCCCCGCGGGCCTCTTGCGTTCCCTTTCCACCGGCGTCCCGCCTGATGTTTGGTAGATTGTTAGGTTTTCCTGACAACCTGACTTGCACCTTGCCTCCGCCTCCCCCTATACTGGGGTATCCGTTGCAGGGAGGTGGGCCCTTTGGAGACGGCCGAAGCGAAGCGCGCCGCTCGCGTCCTGGCCGAGCGCGCCCCGGGGGTGGAGGCTGAGGCCGTCGGCTCCCGCCTCTTCGTCCGACCCTCCACGGCCGGGGAGGTGCTGGAGCTGGCCCGCCGGAGCGGGGTGGAGATGGTCGACCTGCGGCTGACCGACGTGCCGGGGCGCTGGCATCACATCACGCTTCCGGTGGAGCAGCTGGACGAGAGGCTCTTCGTCACGGGGGTCGCCTTTGACGGCTCCAGCATCCCGGGCTTCCGCTCCATCGAGGAGAGCGACATGGTGATGGTGCCCGACCCCACCACCGCCTTCCTCGACCCCTTCACCGAGGTCCCGACGCTGGTGCTCAGCTGCGACGTCTACGAACCGGGAGGGGCGCGATTTCGCCACGACCCCCGCGCCGTCGCCCAGCGCGCCGAGGCCTTCCTGAAGAGCACGGGGATCGCCACCACCAGCTACTGGGGGCCCGAGCTGGAGTTCTTCCTCTTCGACCGGGTCCGCTTCCACGCCGACCAGGGCTCTGCCGGCTACGCCATCGACTCCGAGGAGGCGGAGTGGAACCGGGGCGAGCCGGATTCGGGGTCGCGCATCCGGCCCAAGACGGGCTACTTCCCGGTAGCCCCGCTGGACCGGCTGCAGGACGTGCGGACCGCCATCGTCCGCAACCTGCAGGCGGCCGGGCTGCCGGTGGAGCGCCACCATCACGAGGTGGCGACGGCGGGGCAGGCGGAGATCAACTTCCGCCGCGACACGATGACGCGGACGGCCGACAACGTCCAGCTCTACAAGTACGTGGTCCGCAACACCGCGCTCCGCTACGGCAAGACGGCCACCTTCATGCCGAAGCCGCTTTACGGCGACAACGGCTCGGGGATGCACACGCACCAGAGCCTCTTCGACGAGGAGCGCCCGCTCTTCTACGACGCCGACGGCTACGCGCGGCTCAGCCAGCTGGGCCGCTACTACGTGGGCGGCCTGCTCCTGCACGCGCCCGCCATCCTGGCCCTCTCCAACCCGACCACCAACTCCTACCGGCGCCTGATCCCCGGCTTCGAGGCGCCGGTCAACCTGGTCTTCGGCCGCGCCAACCGCAGCGCCGCCGTGCGCGTCCCGGTCGGCTCCGACCGGCCCGAGTCGGTGCGCATCGAGTTCCGCCCGCCCGACGCCACGGGCAACCCCTACCTGAGCTTCGCGGCCATGCTGATGGCCGGCATCGACGGCATCCTCAACCGCCTGGAGCCCTCGGAGCTGGGCTTCGGCCCGCTGGAGCGGAACGTCTACGCCCTCTCGCCCGAGGAGCGCAAGGGGATCCGCAGCGTTCCCGGCTCGCTGGAGGAGGCGCTGGACGCGCTGGAGCGGGATCACGACTTCCTTCTGCGCGGCGGCGTCTTCGACGAGGAACTGCTGGCCGACTGGATCGAGTCGCACCGCCGCCAGGACGTGGACGCGGTGCGCCAGCACCCGCACCCGTACGAGTTCTATTTGTACTTCGACGTCTGAGCGGCGGCGGCCTGCAGGCGGCGGCGCCCGGGGACCGGGGCCGCCGCCTGTGGTATAGTCGTGGGGCACCATCCGCAACTTCCCCGCCCGCAGGCGGGGCGCCACGGGAGGCGCCATGGAGGAGCAGGACCGGCGGCTTCTGGAGCCCTTCGTCTCGGACGTGGAGGCGCCCGTCTACGCCATCCGCGGCCTGCCCGAGGAAGTGATCGCGGTCCTCTTCGCCTACGCCAGCCGCAACCCGCGCTCCTTCCGCGAGAACCTGCTCAAGCTGCTGCGCGAGGACCTGCAGGCCTACGCCGGCGCCCGCCCGCTTCGCCTCGACCGCGCCTCGGAACAGGCGGCCGCCTTCCACGCCAAGTGGGTCGTCGGCTACGGCCACTCCTCGGTGGCCGAGCACGCGGTGGTCCACCTGGGCGTGGAGCGCATCTCGCGCCTGGCCTCGGCCGAGCTGGAGCTCTCCAACCCCTTCCTCTCGTTCACCGAGTACAGCCAGCGCTACCAGCAGCCGCGACCGGGCGACTGGCTTCTCCCGCCCGGCCTGCCCGAGGAGGGGCGGGCCGTGGCCGAGGCGGCCTGCACCGACCTGTACGCGCTCTACCGCCGTCTCCTCGAAGGGCTGGCCGAGGCGCTTCGGGACGAGATGCCGCCGGAGGCCGGCGAGAGCGAGGAGGCGTACGCGCGCCGCAGGCGGCGGCAGGCCTACGAGGACGCGCGCTTCGCGCTTCCTCTGGCGACGGCCACGCAGCTGGGCATGACGGCCAACGCCCGCGCCCTGCGCGACGCCGTCCGCCGCCTCCTGGCCTCCCCCTACCCCGAGGTGGTGCGCCTGGCCGAAGCCCTGCGTACGGCCGCGGCGGAGGAGGTGCCCACGCTCCTTCGCCACGCCGAGCCCGACCCGGCCTGGGAGGCCTGGCGCGAGGCGGCCGCCGCCGGCTGGGCGGCCGGGGAGCCCCCCGCGAGCCCGGGGGCGCCGGAGGCGCCGCGCGTCCGCCTGCTGGAGCCGCCTCCGGCCGCCGAGGCGCTGGAGCGCTTCGCACGGGCGCTCCGCTGCGCGGCGCCGGCCGGGGACCGGGCGGCAGCGGCCTTCGCCCGCCTGGCAGCCGGCCTCGACGAGCACAGCGAGCCGCCGTCGCCCTTCCACGCCCTCTCCTACCGCTTCGAGGTGGAGCTCTCGGAGGCCGCCTGGCACCAGCTGCTGCGGCACAACCGCCGCTGCCAGTTCTATCCGGGGCAGCCGGGCGGCGCCGGCGGCTGGACGCTGCCGCCGGCGGTGGAGCGGGCCGGCCTGGCCGGCCTGCTGGAGGCGGCGCTGGAGCGGGCCCGGGAGGCCCGCCGGAGGCTGGCCGCCTTCGACCCGGCAGCCGCCCACTACCTGGTGCTCAACGCCGAGCGCCGCCGGCTGCTGGCGGAGATGGACCTGGCCGAGCTGATCCACCTGGCTCGGCTGCGCGGGAAGCCGGAGGCGCAGTGGGAGATCCGGGGCGCGGTCCGGGCCATGGTGGCCGAGGCGGTGCGGGCGCACCCCTTCCTGGCGGAGGTGCCGGCACTGGGGGCGCTGGCGCGATGAGGCGCCCCGGCCCGGAGCGGGCCGGCGATGGCGGCGCCGCCGAGGGGCGGCGCGTCCGGCGGATCCTCGCCAAGCTGGCCGCCCTCTACCCGGAGGCGCGGACGGCGCTCCGCTGGTCGACACCCTTCGAGCTGCTCGTGGCCACCATGCTCTCCGCCCAGTCGACCGACGCCGGCGTCAACCGGGTGACAGAGCGGCTCTTCGCCCGCCCGCACGAGCCCGAGGACCTCTGCCGCATGGGTGCGGAGGCGCTGGCGGAGGAGATCCGCCAGCTCGGCCTCTACCGTTCCAAGGCCCGCCACGTGGTGGAGACCGCCTGCATCCTGGCGGAGCGCTACGGCGGGCGCGTCCCGCGCACGCTGGAGGAGCTGACCAGCCTGCCCGGCGTCGGCCGCAAGACGGCCAACGTCGTCCTGGCCAACGCCTTCGGCCTCCCGGCCATCGCCGTCGACACCCACGTCTTCCGCGTCTCACACCGGCTGGGCCTGGCCGACGGGCGGACGCCCGAGGCCACCGAGCGCCAGCTTCAGGAGCGCATCCCGCGCCGCCTCTGGTCGGCGGCCCACCACTGGCTCATCCTCCACGGCCGGCGCGTCTGCACGGCGCGGCGCCCGCGCTGCGAAGCCTGCGCGCTCCTGGAGGAGTGCCCCGCGGGACGGGCGATGCGCGAGGCCTCCGGCCCCCTTCAGGCGGAGGGGACGGCCGGGGGGGCGGCGAGCCGGTCGCGCGCGCCGTCGGCCGGGGCCAGGAGGGGCACGCGCACCACGAAGCGGGCGCCCTGACCTTCGCGGCTCTCCACGCGGATGGTGCCGCCGTGCTCCTGGACGATCCAGCGGGCGATGGAGAGCCCCAGGCCGGTGCCGTCCCGCGCGCGCCCGTTCTCGGCCCGCCCGCGGTAGAAGCGCTCGAAGATCCGCTCCTGCTCCTCCGGCGGGATACCCGGTCCCTGGTCGCGCACGGCCAGCTCCAGCCACTCCTCCTCGCGGCGCGCCTCCAGGCGGACCGTCCCGCCGGGCGGGCTGTGGCGGACCGCATTGTCCAGCAGGATCATGAAGAGCTCCTTGAAGTAGTCCGGCTGGCAGCGGATGCGCACGCCCTCCAGGCTCTCCAGGCCCTCGCCCACGATCTGCACCCCCGGCCGGAAGACGCGCGCCTGGCGGAGGGCCGAACGCAGGATGGTGACCGGCTCTGCCGGTTCCAGGCGCAGGTGCTGGCCGGCGTCGGCGCGGGCCAGGAGAAGCAGGTCGGAGACCAGTCGCGACATCCGCTCCGACTCGTCGCCGATGTCCTGGAGGGCGGCCTCCTCGTCGCCGGTCAGGCCGCCGGCGCGACGCAGGTACTCCACGTTCCCGCGCACCACCGTCAGCGGCGTGCGCAGCTCGTGGGAGACGTCCGCCAGGAAGCGCCGCTGCGCCTCGTAGCTCTGCCGCAGCGCGTCGTGGGCCGACTGGAGCCCCTCCAACATCTGGTTGAAGGTCCCCACCAGCGTGCCGATCTCGTCCTGCGGACCCTCGTAGGCCACCCGCCGGGAGAAGTCCCGCGAGCGCCCGATGGCCCGGGCGGCCTGGGTGATGCGGTCGATGGGCGAGAGGGCCAGGCTGGCCAGGAGCCAGCCGACCGCGCCCGCGGCCAGCACGGTCAGGAGCGAGCCCGCCACCAGCAGGAAGCGGAGCCGCTCCAGCGTCTCCGCCAGGCCGAGCAGCGGCTGCGCCACCTCCAGCACACCCACCACCTTGCCGTCTCCCAGCACGATGGGCACCTGGTAGGTGCGCAGCGCGCCCCGTCCGTCCCCGTAGGTGGCGAAAACCGGCCTCTGGGGCGGCTCCTGCCCGCCGTCCAGCGGCTGGAAGGGAAGCGTCTGGCCGCCGAGATTGGCGGAGCGGGCGCGCACCTCGCCGTTCAGGTCGTAGACCTGGACCATGAGCCCGGCGGTGGCAAAGGTGTTAAGCGGCGGGATCTGCACCACCATCTGGTGGAAGGGCTCGAGGATCTGGATCTGGGTGGAGCGCAGGATACCGGACGCCTGCGTGGCCAGGTTCCGGTCCACGTCGCGCAGGAGCAGACTGGACATGGTGGTGTAGAGGAGGAGCCCGAGCAGGAGCAGGGTGAAGGCCAGGACCCCGCTGTACCAGAGTGTCAGGCGCAGCCGGACCGACATCCGCCCTCACCCGTCCTCGCCACGGGGACCGGCTCAGTCGCGCAGCACATACCCGGCACCGCGAACCGTATGAATCAGCCGCGGCTCGCCCTCCTGCTCCAGCTTCTGCCGCAGATAGCCCACGTAGACCTCCAGCACGTTGGACGAGCCGCCGAAGTCATAGCCCCAGACGTTCTCCAGGATGCTCTCGCGGCTGAGCACCTGCCGCGGATGGCGCATGAAGTAGGTGAGCAGCTCGAACTCGGTGGCGGTCAGCTGGATGGCTCTGCCGCCCCGCGTCACCTCGCGCGCCGCCAGGTCGACCGTCAGGTCGGCGAAGCGGAGCACCCGCTCGCTCCCTCCCTGGCGCCGCCGCAGCAGCGCGCGTATACGGGCACTCAGCTCGTCGAAGGCGAAGGGCTTGACCAGGTAGTCGTCCGCCCCTGCGTCCAGACCCAGCACCCGGTCGGAGACCTCGTCGCGCGCGGTCAGCATGAGGATGGGCACCGACTCGCCCGCCGAGCGCAGTCGCCGGCAGACCTCGATCCCGTCCACCCCCGGCATCATCACGTCCAGCACCACCAGGTCCGGCACCTCGTCCCGGATCTGGCGCAGGGCCTCCTCGCCGCTGGTGGCGATGGAGACCTCGTACCCCTCCAGGGTCAGGTTCCGCCGCAACATGGACGTGATCTTGGGGTCGTCGTCGACGACGAGGAGTCGCTCTTTCACCCCGGCGCCTCCCCCGGCCGCTTCCACCATGTCGGTCTCACCGGTCATGGTAGCATCGCCGGGTCGCGAGGAGCCGGAAAGCCTTTCCGCCCTCCACTCCACTCTGGGAACCTAGAGCGCGGGCTGCGGGCGGGGCCGGAAACGCAGCGCCGAGAGCTTGAGCGGCCGCTTCTCTCCCTCGGCGTCCAGGAGAAAGACGTCCAGCTTGCCCCCGCGCCAGTTGAACTCCGCGCAGCAGTCCCAGCAGTAGTAGTGGCGAGGCCCCACCTTGCCCACCTCGCGGCTGCCGCAGTGAGGGCAGGTGACCATGTTCATCGCCTCCGTGGAGGGTCGCTCCACGGCTACTCTACCCGGCGACGCTGAGACCGGTCTGAATCGCACCTGTGAAATTGCTGAGATCCGGGCCGGGCCCGCCGGCCCCGACCGCGCTACTCCAGGACCTTGTCGATGGCCCGCTTCAGCTGATCCTTCGGCCGGTAGCCGACCAGGCGCTCTACCGGTTCGCCCCGCTTGAAGATCATCAGGGTGGGGATGCTCATGACGCCGAACTCCGTGGCCAGCTCGGGGTTGGCGTCCACGTCCAGGCGCGCCACCTTCAGGCGTCCCTCGTACTCCTCCGCCAGCTGCTCCACGATGGGGGCCAGCATGCGGCA
Source organism: Bacillota bacterium (assembly GCA_023511835.1). NCBI lineage: Bacteria > Bacillati > Bacillota > Bacillota bacterium. The sequence goes on from JAIMAT010000061.1 coordinate 8,717, forward strand.
GGGCGCGCACCAGTCCGCCCAGAAGTCGACCAGCACCGGCAGCTGCGACTCGCGTACCTCCCGGTCGAAGGTGGCGACGTCCACCTCGATCTCGGCCATTCCGACTCTCCTCCCCGTGAAGCGCCCGCTCCACTCAGGAGCCCAGGTCGCGCGCGAAACCGACGCTCCGCGCCCGCCGCTCCTGCTCGTAGACGATGAAGACGCCCGCCTCCTCGGCCTCACCCAGCTCCCAGCGCATCTGGACGATCTCCTGCTCCGGGTGCTGCGCCAGCCAGGCGTTGAGCGCCTCCGCCAGCGGCTGGCCGCGACCAGCCACGAAGTCGACCCGCAGCCGGGATCCTTTCATCCGGATGACCTCCTCGGCCTCGGCTGCCTCCGGCGAAGCCGGCACCGGCCGTTCGCTCGGTTCCACGCACCTCGCCTCCCCCGTCCGCCCGCGGCCCGGGCCGTCCCCCCCTCCCCGGACCCGCCCGCCGCCTCAGAGCTCCACGGTCAGCGAGGAAAGATCCCTGGGATAGTAGGTCAGCCACTCGGCCCCGCGCTCGGTAACCAAGATGGTATCCGAATGGCGAAAACCCGCAAAGCCTGGCACGTAGAGGCCGGGCTCAAGGCTGAAGACCATCCCCGCCTCGATCACCGTCGGGTCGCCCACGTCCAGGAAGGGTGCCTCGTGCATCCCCGCACCCAGGCCGTGCCCCGTATGGTGCCGCCAGTAGGCCTCAATCCCCTGCTCGCGGAAGAAGCGCCGCACCTCGGCGTCCACCTGGGCGCAGGTGACACCGGGCCGGATCTGGGCAAAGGCCAGCTCCTGCGCCTCCAGCATGAGGCGGAAATAGCGCTCCTGCTCCGGCGTGGGCGTCCCCACCACCAGCGTCCGCTCCAGCTCGCTGCCGTAGCCGCCCACGTTGGCCGAGGCGCCGGTGACGAGGACGTCGCCCGGCCGGATGACGGCGTGGGTGGTGACGGCGTGGGGCAGCGCGGAGCCCTTGCCCACCTGGCCGCGGAAGCCGGCGAAGGCGGGCCCGGAACCTGGCGGAAGGAGCTCACCCACGGTCCGGATCATGGCCAGCGTCGCCCGGCGGGTGGCCTCCAGGCTGATCTCCGTCTCGTTCCGCCCCGGGCGGACCGCCTCCTGGAGATAGCGGTGGGCCAGATGGCCCCAGCGCACGCTCTCTCGGATCAGGGCGATCTCGTCGGCCGACTTGACGCGGCTGAGGCGGGCCACGATCTCCCCTGCGCGCTCCACCTCGGCGTCGGGCAGCACCTCGCTCAGGCGCGGACCGGCATAACCGTAGCCGCCCGCGTAGCCGTCGCTGTCCACGCCCAGCCGCGCCTCGCCCAGCCCGCGGTCGCGGAGCAGGCGGGCCAGGTGGAGCATGGGGTGCTCCTCGTCCGGGTATTCCGGGTAGGCGAGGATCTCGTCGACCCAGGCGCTCGCCTCCGCATGCTCCACCTCCAGGCGGGGGACGAAGAGCCAGCTCTTCTCCTCGGTCAGGATCAGGGCCATGGGCCGCTCGGTGGCGATGAAGGCGAAGTCGGAAAGGTAGCGCACCTGGCCCGGGCCGAAGAGCACCAGCGCCCGGATCCCGCGCCTGCCCATCTCCCTCCGGGCCTTCTCCCGCCTCTCCGCCAGCGTCGCCCGACTGATGCCCAGCACTAGGCCTCGCCCCTCTCTCCGCCCGGGAGGCTCCGCCCGGGTACGGCCACGCTCCCCAGTTCGCGCCAGCGCTCGCCGTCCCAGATGGTGCAGACGACGCTCGGCCCGCCGTCGCCCGGCTCCTCGTGCAGGATGAAGCGGAGCCCGCGGCGGCCCACCTGCTTCGGGTAGAGCTCGTCCGGCATGGCCAGGAGTCGCTCCATCACCTCGCGGGCCATGCCCTCCGCCTCCTCCTGGGAGAGCGGCGGCCGAGGCGGCCTCTCGCCCGAATTCCAGCGCAGGAGGTCGGCCAGCTCCGCCAGCGCCCGCTCCCATCCGTCCAGGGCTTTCCACCTCCCGGGCCCGTCGGGTACTCTGACACCGGCCATTCTATCCCCGAGGCCCACCCGGGGCGCGAGGTGGTGGCGGTGTCCCGCTCTCCCTCCCTTCCCTGGCTGTTCGGCGCGGCGGGCCTGGCGCTCTTCGCCGCCCACGGCCTGGTCGCCACGGCCAGGATCCGGCGCCTGCGCGCCGAGCAGGCGCGCCGGGCCTCGGAGCCCGCTTCGCCGCCGGACGCGGAGCCGCCCGAGGTCAGCGTGGTGCGGCCCGTCCACGGCGGCGGCGAGGCCGCGCTGGCCGGGGTCGAGTCCTGGCTGGAGCTGGAGGAGGCGGAGGGCGTCGAGTTCGTCCTCGCCTTCCAGGCGCCCGACGATCCCCTGCTCGAGGCGCTGCCGGCCATTCGGCGGCGCCACCCTGGCCGGCTGGTGCGGACGGTGGTGGCACCGGTGGAGCCGGGCTACACGGGAAAGGGCTCCAACCTCCTGCACGGCGTCGCCGCGGCGCGCGGGCGCCTGCTGGTGCTGGCCGACGCGGACATGGTCGCCTCGCCGGGCCTCCTGCGCGCGCTCTTGGAGCCGCTCGCCACTCCCTGCAGCGGCGTGGCGGCCGTCAGCGCCGTCCCCCTCCACCGCGGCGCGCGGGGGCTCTGGGGGCTCCTCTACCAGACGCACATGAACGCCACCGTGCTGGCCGAGTGGCTCCCCTGGGCCGGGTTGGTCGATGCCGGAGCCCCGGGCGCGGCCGTCGCCCTGCGCCGGGAGACGCTGGAGGCCATCGGCGGCGTGCCCGCCTTCGGCCGCCACGTCAACGACGACGTCCGCCTCGGCCAGCTTCTCCGCCGGACGGGCGGACGGCTTCGGCTGGCCTCGCTGCCCGTCTCGCCGGTGGGTGCCAAGAGCCGGCGGCAGCTGGAGAGCCTCCTGGCGCGCGGGGCGCTCATCTTCCGGCGCATGCTGCCGCCGCCGCTGCAGGCGGTCCACCACCTGGTCCACTACGCTTACCTGCCCATGGCCCTGATGGGCGTCCGGGACCGGCGCTGGCTGGGCGGGGCCGGCCTCTACCTGCTGGGCAAGATGGCGCTCTCGGCCTGGGTGGCCCGCCTGGCCGGCGCGCGCCCGCTGTCGGCGGCGCTGGCGGTGCCGCTGCTGGACGCCACCATGCTGCTGGTGGAGGCGCGGACGCTGCGTGAGAGGCGGCTCAGCTGGGGCGGCATCGAGTACCGCGCCGACGCCGGCGGGAGGCTCCGTTCCCTTGCCGGGGACACCCCGCCCCTGTATGTTCAACGTACCGGCCGGCCCGCGCAGGGCTGAAGGGCGCCCCTCGGGTCCGCGCCTGCCGGGGCCGCCTCGCGAGGTGAGCGCCTCTTGGAGTGGGAGCGCTATCCCGCCATCCTGGGCACGATCCTGCTGGGGATCGTGCTGGCGGGCATCGCCGTCTGGCTGCTCAGCCACTTCCTGACGACGCTCCTGGTCATCGCCTTCTCCGCCCTTTTGGCCTTCATCGTCACCCCGGCCGTCGACGGCATCCAGCGCCTGGTCCGCTGGCGGGGCCTGGCCATCGCGCTGGTGCTGCTGGTCGGGCTGGCGCTCTTCGGCGGCGGCCTCTCGCTCCTCTCCGGGCCGCTGATCCGCCAGCTGACCCAGCTGGTGGAGGCTCTGCCCGGCTGGG
>JAIMAT010000062.1 GCA_023511835.1 Bacillota bacterium
CGCCCGGGGCCACGAGGTGACGGTCTTCGCCAGCGGCGACAGCCGCCCGGCCGGGAGGCTGGAGTGGGTCGTCCCCTCCCACCTGGGCGCCCACCCGGAGCTGCCCGCCCGCGAGCTGGAGCTGCTGCACATGGCCCACGCCTTCGCCGAGGCGCGCCGGGGCCGCTTCGACCTGCTCCACAACCATCTCAACTGCCACCCGCTGGTCTTCACGCCGCTGGTGGAGCTGCCGGTGGTGACCACGCTGCACGGCTCGGCCTACCTGGAGCCGGCGACACGCGTGGTCTACCGGCGCTTCGCCCACCTGCCCTACGTGGCCATCAGCCGGGCGGAGCGGGAGGCGGTCCCCGAACTCCGCTACGTGGCCACGGTGCCCAACGGGGTGCGCCTCGACGACTTCCCCTTCGCGCCCGGGCCGGGCGGCTACCTGGCCTTCTACGGCCGCCTCTCGCCCAAGAAGGGAGCCGACCTGGCCGTGGCCGTGGCCGAGCGGGCGGGCCTACCGCTCCGCCTGGCCGGGCCGGTGCCGCCCGAGGAGCGGGATTTCTTCGAGGAGGTGCTCCGCCCCCGCCTGCGGGGGCGCGTCGAGTACGTGGGCGAGCTGAAGGGGGACGAGAAGGGTCGCTTCCTGGGCGGGGCGCTGGCGCTCCTGCAGCTGAACCGGGTGCCCGAGCCCTTCGGCCTCTCCATGGTGGAGGCGATGGCCTGCGGCGTCCCGGTGGTGGGCACCTCGCTGGGCGCCATCCCGGAGGTGGTGGCCGACCGGGTGACGGGGCGGCTCCTGCCGGCCGGCGGCGACGAGGAGGTGGTGGCGGCGGCGGTGCGCGCGCTCGCGGGCGTCCCCCTGCTGGAGCGGGCGGCCTGCCGGCGGCGGGTGGAGAGCTTCTTTACCGTCGAACGCATGGTGGAAGGCTACGAACACGTGTACGAGGCCGTCCTGCGGGAGCGCCGCTAGCGGCGGCGCGCCCGGTGCAACCGTCCCGAAGGCCCGAGGAGGGATCCGCCATGGAACGCTGGGAGTCGGTCGGAGCAGCGGACGAATACCCCCTGAACGAGCGCAGGAAGCTGACCCTTCACGGCTACGAGATCGTCCTCTTCCACCTGCCCTCCGGCTTCTACGCCGTCACCAGCACCTGCCCGCACGCCGGCGGGCCGCTGGAGGAGGCGAAGGTGGTGGGCGAACACGAGATCCAGTGCCCCTGGCACCGCTACCGCTACGACTTGCGAGACGGCCACTCCACCAACCAGCCCATCTACCGGGCGCGGGTCTACCCGGTGCGGGAGGAGGGCGGCCAGCTCTACGTCGGCCTGCCGGGCTAGGGCGGCGCTCCGCGAGGTGAAAATGCAGGCGGTGCTATCATAAAAGCCTGCATTCCGGCTTTTCGGGAGGCCACGGGCCCATGGCGGCGCAGTCGCAGCTGGTGATCCGCGGGGCGCGCCAGCACAACCTGAAAAACATCGACCTGGAGATCCCGCGCGAGGCGCTGGTCGTCATCACCGGCCTGAGCGGGAGCGGCAAGTCGAGCCTCGCCTTCGACACCATCTACGCCGAGGGCCAGCGCCGCTACGTCGAGTCGCTCTCCGCCTACGCGCGCCAGTTCCTGGGCCAGACCAACAAGCCGGACGTGGACAGCATCGAGGGGCTCTCGCCGGCCATCTCCATCGACCAGAAGACGACCAGCCACAACCCGCGCTCCACCGTCGGCACGGTGACCGAGATCTACGACTACCTGCGCCTCCTCTTCGCGCGCGTGGGGCGGCCGCACTGCCCGCGCTGCGGGCGGCCGATCACGAGCCAGACGGTGGAGCAGATGGTCGACCAGGTGCTCGCCCTGCCCGAGGGCGAGCGCATCCAGCTCCTGGCGCCCGTGGTCCGCGGCAGGAAGGGCGAGCACAAGCAGGTCTTCGAGCAGATCCGCCGGGCGGGCTTCGTCCGCGTCCGCGTGGACGGGGAGACGCGGACGCTGGAGGAGCTGCCGGCGCTGGACAAGAACCGGAAGCACTCCGTCGAGATCGTCGTCGACCGGCTGGTCGTCCGCCCGGGCATCACCACGCGCCTGGCCGACTCCCTTGAGACGGCGCTCCAGTGGGGCGACGGCGTCGTCGTGGTACAGCGCCTCGGCGGCGAGGGCGGGGAGGCGGGCGAGCTGGTCTTCAGCCAGAAGTTCGCCTGCATCGAGTGCGGCACCAGCCTGGCGGAGCTGACGCCGCGCAGCTTCTCGTTCAACAGCCCCTACGGGGCCTGCCCCGAGTGCACGGGCCTGGGCTACAAGATGGAGATCGACCCCGGGAAGGTGATCCCCGACCTCCACCTCAGCCTGGCCGAGGGCGCGGTGGCCCCCTGGAACAACCACTGGCACTACTCGCACTACTACAACCAGCTGCTGCGCGCCCTGGCCGACGCCTACGGCGTCTCCTGGAGCGCGCCCCTGGAGCGGGCGGGACAGGCCTTCCTGGACGTGCTCCTCTGGGGCTCGGAGAGGCCGATCCGCTTCCGCTACCGGAGCCCGTACGGGCGCGAGCGCGAGCGGACGGTGACGTGGAGCGGCGTCGTGCCGACCCTGGAGAAGATCTACCGCGAGTCGCAGTCCGAGTCGATGCGGGAGGAGCTGGAGGCGTACATGTCCACCCGCCCCTGCCCCGCCTGCGGCGGCAGGCGCCTGCGCCCGGAGGCGCTGGCGGTGACGGTGGGCGGGCTCAACATCGCCCAGGTGACGGCGCTCCCCATCGCCAAGGTGCTGGAGTGGAACGCAGGGCTGGAGGCGGAGCTGAGCGAGCGGGAGCGGACCATCGCGCGCCTGGTGCGGAGGGAGATCGAAGCGCGGCTCCGCTTCCTGGTGGACGTGGGCCTGGAGTACCTGACGCTGGACCGCCCGGCGCTCACCCTCTCGGGCGGCGAGGCGCAGCGCATCCGCCTGGCCACGCAGATCGGCTCCGGGCTGACCGGCGTCCTCTACATCCTGGACGAGCCCTCCATCGGCCTCCACCAGCGCGACAACGCCCGCCTCGTGGCCACGCTGGAGCGGCTGCGCGACCAGGGGAACACGGTGCTGGTGGTGGAGCACGACGAGGAGACCATCCGCGCCGCCGACTACGTGGTGGACATCGGGCCGGGGGCGGGCAAGCACGGTGGCCGCGTGGTGGCGGCCGGGACGCCGGAGGAGGTGGCGCGCGTCCCGGAGTCGATCACCGGCCAGTTCCTCTCCGGCCGGCGCCGCATCGAGGTGCCCGCCCGGCGGCGGACGCCGCGCCCGGGCCGCTGGCTGACCGTCCGCGGCGCCAGCGAGCACAACCTGAAGGGGATCGACGTCCGCTTCCCCCTGGGCCTCTTCACGGTGGTGACCGGCGTCTCCGGCTCGGGCAAGTCGACGCTGGTCAACGAGATCCTCTACCGGGAGCTGGCCCGGCGGCTGAACGGGGCGAGGACCGAGCCCGGGCGCCACCGCGGCCTCGAGGGTCTGGACGGGCTGCGCAAGGTGGTGGACGTCGACCAGTCGCCCATCGGCCGGACGCCGCGCTCCAACCCTGCGACCTACACAGGCGTCTTCGACGACATCCGCGCCGCCTTCGCCCAGACGCCGGAGGCGCGCGTGCGCGGCTACAAGCCGGGCCGCTTCTCCTTCAACGTCAAGGGCGGCCGCTGCGAGGCCTGCCGCGGCGACGGGGTGCTGAAGATCGAGATGAACTTCCTGCCCGACGTCTACGTGCCCTGCGAGGTCTGCAAGGGGCGGCGGTACAACCGCGAGACGCTGGAGATCCGTTACAAGGGGAAGTCCATCGCGGACGTGCTGGAGATGACCGTGGACGAGGCGCTGGACTTCTTCGCCGCCATCCCCTCCATCCGCCGGCGCCTGGAGACGCTGGCCGACGTGGGGCTGGGCTATATCGAGCTGGGCCAGCCGGCCACCACGCTCTCGGGCGGCGAGGCGCAGCGCGTCAAGCTGGCCACCGAGCTGAGCCGCCGCTCCGAGGGCGACGCGGTCTACATCCTGGACGAGCCGACCACCGGCCTGCACATGGCCGACGTGGAGAAGCTGCTGGCCGTCCTGCAACGGCTGGTCGACCAGGGGAACACGGTCATCGTCATCGAACACAACCTGGACGTGATCAAGTCGGCCGACTGGGTGATCGACCTGGGCCCGGAGGGCGGCGAGCGCGGGGGCGAGGTGGTGGCGGCGGGCACCCCGGAGGAGGTGGCGCAGGTGGAGCGGAGCCACACGGGTCGCTTCCTGCGCCGGGTGCTGGGCCTGGCTCCCGCCCCGGAGCCGCGGGCGGCGCCGGCGCGGGCGGCGGCCGGCGCCGCGGGCGCCTGAGCGCGGCGGGCTGTCATGCGCCGGCAGCTCGCCTTCTCCGCCCGCCTCCTCCTCGCCCTGGTGGGCGTCGTCCTCCTGGCCACGCTGCTCCACGAGGTGCTGGTGGCGGCCCGCCTGGGCGCCTGGACCCGGGCCGGGCTGCGGCCGGACGTGGCGGCGGGCGTCGCGGTCGACATGCTCTTGGCGGGCGGCCTGGCCATGATCGCGGCCGTGGGGCTGGCGCTCCTGCTGGGGCGCGCGCTGCTCCGGCCGCTCGACCGGGCGATCGCGGCGGCCGCGCGCATCGCCGCCGGCGACTACGGGGTGCGGCTGGGGACGTCGGGCGACCGCGACCTCGACCGCCTGGCGACGGCGCTCGACCGGCTGGCCGAGCGGCTGGAGCAGGAGGAGCGGACCCGCCGCGACCTGGTGGGGGACGTCGCCCACGAGCTGCGCAACCCGCTGGCCACGCTCCAGGGCTACGTGGAGGCCATGCGCGACGGCGTCCTCGAGCCGGGTCCGGAGGCGCTGGAGACGCTGGCGCGCGAGATCCAGCGGCTCGCCCGCCTGGTCGACGACCTGCAGGAGCTGAACCGCATCGAGCGGCGCGACCTGACGCTCCACATCGAACCGGTCGACCTGCGCGAGGCGGTGGAGGCGGCGCTTGCGCTCCGCCAGGCGGAGCTGGCGGCGGGCGGATACAGGCTGGAAGTGGCCGTGCCGGCAGGGCTTCCTCCCCTGGCGGCGGACCGCGACCGGCTGGCGCAGGTGCTGGGCAACCTGCTGGACAACGCCATCCGCTACACGCCGGGCGGCGGGCGGATCCGCGTGGAGGCGGCGGCCGGGCCCGGGGAGTCCGGCCCGTCGCACGTCGTCTGGTCGGTGGGCAACAGCGGTCCCGGCCTCAGCGAGGAGGAGGCGCGCCACGTCTTCGACCGCTTCTACCGTGCGGAGCGCTCTCGCGCCCGCTCCACCGGCGGCGCCGGGCTGGGCCTGGCCATCGTGCGCGGGCTGGTGGAGATGCACGGTGGGCAGATCGGGGTGACGAGCGAGCCGCGGGAGTCCGACGGGGCCGCCGGCGGGCGCTGGACCGAGTTCCGGCTCCGCTGGCCGGCCTGGGGGGGTGGCAAGGCTGCCCAGGGTGCTGGTGGTCGATGACGAGGCGCCGATCCGGCGTCTGGTGCGCGCCTACCTGGAGCGCGAGGGGCACGAGGTGCTGGAGGCGGCGGACGGCGACGAGGCCTGGCGCCTCTTCGGCGAGGCGCGGCCCGAGCTGGTCGTCCTCGACCTCCTCCTGCCCGGCGTCCCGGGCCTCGAGCTCTGCCGGCGCATCCGCGCCGCCGGGCGGACGGGGATCATCCTCCTGACGGCCCGCGGCGAGGAGGCCGACCGCGTGGCCGGCCTGCGGCTCGGCGCCGACGACTACGTGACCAAGCCCTTCAGCCCCGCCGAGCTGGCGGCCCGCGTCGAGGCGGTCCTCCGCCGGCTCGGCGCCTCCCCGGGCGAGGGGGAGGAGGCGGCGCGGCCGTCGCCGGCGCCCGCGGGGGCCGTGCTCCGCGAGGGCGACCTGGCGCTCGACCCGGTGGCCCACCGCGCCACCCTGGGCGGCCGCCTGCTCGACCTGACGCCCACGGAGTTCCGCCTGCTGGAGACGCTCTTGCGCGAACCGGGCCGGGCCTTCACCCGGGCGCAGCTGGCCGAGCGGGCGCTCCTCCACGCCGACGAGGCGGTGGAGCGGACCATCGACAGCCACGTGCGCAACCTGCGCCGCAAGCTGGGCGACGACCCGGAGCGGCCCCGCTACATCGAGACCGTCTTCGGGGTGGGCTACCGCCTGCGCAGCCTCTGAATCCGCCCCGTCCGGGGGCTGCGGGCAGGGAGGGCTCCGCGTCCCTGGCCGGAGAGGGGCACCAGCGCCAGCAGCCGTGGACGGCCAAGGCCCGGCAGCCAGCGCAGGACGGCCGCCCCGCCCCACATGGCGCCCATCAGGCCGCCCATCCAGGTCATGGGGTCTGCCGAGAGGCGCGGGGCGGCGGCCAGGGGCAGCGCCGCCGCCAGGTGCGCTCCGGCGGCGCCCAGCGCGAAGCCCAGCGGCCCCCACAACATGGCCTCCATGGCCGCCTCGCCTGCCCGGCCGGGAGCCGGCCGGCTCCCGGCCGCCAGGGCCGCGGCCACTCCCGTGCCGAGCGAGCCCACGAGGAGCGGCCCCCAGCCTCCGTCGCCCGCCGCCGGAAGGAGGCCCAGCAAGAGGGCGGCGGCCGCCCCACCGAGGGCGGCCGCGCGTGCGCTTTCCAGAGGTTCCACCCCGCCGCGAGGATATGCGCCTCACCGCTCCTTCAGCACGTCGCGCATGCGCCGGTACTCCTCCTCCGTGATCTCCCCGCGCGCATAGCGCTCGCGCAGGAGGCCGAGAGCCCGGTCGTCGCCCGTCTCGGCCGGGAGCGGCGTGCCGCCGCCCGGCCGCCGCACGATCGCCCAGATGATGAGGCCGATGATGGCGAGGGGGATCAGCCAGGCCAGCAGCATCCAGAGGAAGCCCCAGCCGGCGTAAGGCCCGTAGAAGGACATCATGTCGCACCCACCCCCTTCCGTTCAGCGCTCCCGGAGCACCGCCAGCCTCCGCCGGAACTCTTCCTCGTCGATCTCGCCGCGAGCCAGGCGCTCGCGGAGGAGGGCGACGGCGCGGTCGCCCTCCGGCTCCATCGTCTCCCGCAGCTCCACCGGTCCCATGCTGTGCCCGCATCCGTGCCCGCCGTGGGCATGGCCGGTCATTCCCGCGTGGCCGGTCAGGCCCACGCGGCCTCGCGCAAACGCCCAGACCGCCAGAGCCGCGAAGAGCAGCAGCATCCATCCCAGCCAGGGGCCGCCCACGCCGCGCCCGGCCCAGGAAGCGAAGCCCCATCCCCATCCCATCGCCGCTTCCTCCTCTGTCTGAACCCAGTTTCGCGCCGGCTGCCCTCCGCCTACGAGGGGAGGCGGGCGGACGGCGCCGCCCCGGGCTGGCGCCGACCGCCCGGCCGCCGGTCCGGCGCTAGCTGCCGGACGGAGCCTGCGGCTGGGAGGGCGCGCTACCCTGCCCGTTCGCGTCGAGCCAGCGCTCCATGGTGTCGACGCACTGGCTCGCCAGGGAGCGGAACTGGTCCGGGGAGAGGCCCATCATCCATCCCGGCCCGTAACCGTAACCCGGCCCGCCCGGCCCATAGGCCGGCGGCGTTGTCGGCTGCGCCTGGGTGGCCGCCGCGGGTGCGACCGGAGCCGGGGGCGTCACGCGGGCCGCGACTGCGGCCGGGGTCGCCGGCGCCGCCTGGGCGGCGGGTGTCGACCCGGACGCCAGGGCGAAGCCGGTGACGCCGGAGACGACCGCCACCAGCACGAGCGCCGCCAGCCATGTCCACCGTCTGCCGGACATCCTCTCGACCTCCTTCGTCCCCCAGGCTAGCCGGGACGGGTGCACGCGCGGGGCAGGGCGCGTGCAGGAAGTCTCGGCTTGGCGTGCACTTGCGGTGCAGAATCGGGAGGTGGGCGCCGGAAAGGCTTTCCGGGACGGGCGCGGGCGGCGGCACCGGTCCATGACCCGCCAGGGCGATGGACGCCGCCCGTCTCCGGCACCAGAATGGGCGGGGCGCCGGCCGGTGCGCCTCCGCGGGCGGGCACCCCCGCGAGGCGGCGCTCCGGCGGCCGCGCCACCGGCTTCCCCGGGCAATCCTTTCGAAGGAAGAGGCGATGGACGGTGAAACCTTCCGCTCCCAGCGGCACACCCGCGCCCGCGGTACCCTCGCTGCGCCCCCTGGCGGAGGTGGCGGCCGAGCTGGGCCTCGACGAGTCGGAGTGGGAGCCGTACGGCCGGGAGGCGGCCAAGGTGACGCTGGAGGCTCTTCGCCGGCGCGGCGCGGCCGGCCCGGCGGGCCGCCTGGCCCCGCTGCCGGGGCGGCTGGTGCTGGTGACGGCCATCACCCCGACGAGCGCCGGCGAGGGCAAGACCACCACCAGCATCGGCCTGGCCGACGCGCTGCGGCGCCTCGGCCGGCGCGCGGCCGTGGCGCTGCGGGAACCCTCGCTGGGGCCGGCGCTGGGCGCCAAGGGCGGCGCCACGGGCGGCGGGCGCGCCAGCCTCGTCCCGGCCGACCGGATCAACCTCCACTTCACCGGCGATCTCCATGCCGTCACCGCGGCCAACAACCTGCTGGCGGCGCTCATCGACAACCGCCTCCACTACGGCGGCCAACCGGCGCTGGACCCGCGGCGGATCGCCTTCCACCGGGCGCTGGACATGGACGACCGCGCGCTCCGCCGCGTGGTGATCGGGCTGGGTGGCCCGACGGGCGGCGTGCCGCGCGAGGAGGAGTTCCAGATCACGGCCGCCTCGGAGGTGATGGCGGTCCTCTGCCTGGCCTCCGACAGCGACGACCTGGAGGCGCGCCTGGGGCGCATCATCGCCGGCTGGACGCGCGACGGGCGGCCGGTGACGGCCGCCGACCTGGGCGCGGCCCCGGCCATGGCCGCGCTTCTGGGGACGGCGCTCCAGCCCAACCTGGTCCAGACGCTGGAGGGGACGCCGGCGCTGGTCCACGGCGGCCCCTTCGCCAACATCGCCCACGGCGCCAACAGCATCCTGGCCACGCGCCTGGCGCTGGCGACGGCCGAGGTGACGGTGACCGAGGCCGGCTTCGGATCCGACCTGGGCGCCGAGAAGTTCGCCGACATCACCGCCCGCGCGGGCGGCTTCGCCCCCTCCGCCGTCGTCCTGGTGGCCAGTCTCCGGGCACTCAAGCTCCACGGCGGTGCCGACCGGAAAGCTCTGGACGAGGAAGACCTGGCCGCCCTCGAGCGGGGGCTGGCCAACCTGGACGCCCACCTGCGCATCACCGGGCAGATGGGCGTCCCGGTGGTGGTGGCGGTCAACCGCTTCCCCGGCGACAGCGAGGCGGAGCTGGAGCGCGTGCTCGCCCACTGCGCGGAGCGCGGCGTACCGGCGGCCCTGAGCGAGGTCTACGCGCGCGGCGGCGAGGGCGGCCTCGAGCTGGCGGAGCGGGTGCTGGAGGCGCTGGAGCGCTCGCCGGGGGCCGCTTCCTTCCGCCCCTTCTACGAGGAAGGGCTGCCCGCCGCCGAGACGCTGGAGCGGCTTGCGCGGGACGTCTACGGCGCGCGCGGCGTCGCCTTCAGCCGCGAAGCGGAGGCCGCGCTCGGCCGTCTGGAGCGGGCGGGGCTGGACCGGCTGCCGGTCTGCGTGGCCAAGACGCAGTACTCGCTGGCCGACGACGCCGCCCTGGGCGGCACGCCCCGGGAGCCCTGGACGCTCCACGTGCGCGAGCTGCGCGCCAGCGCCGGGGCGGGCTTCCTGGTGGCGCTGACGGGCGAGATCCTGACCATGCCCGGGCTGCCCAAGGAGCCTGCGGCGCTCTCCATCCGGCTGGCGGCCGACGGGCGCGTGGAGGGGATCCTCTAGGCGGGCGGCCGCGGGCGCAGGCGGGGGATCCCCCGGGCGGTCCGCGTACAATGGAAGGCGGCCATGGGCGCGAGCGCTTCGCACGAGACCGATCCCGGGCTCCAGGAACAGCTGCGGCAGCTGCCGGAGCAGCCCGGCTGCTACCTCTTCCGCGACGCCGCCGGCGAGGTGATCTACGTCGGCAAGGCGGTCTCGCTGAAGAGCCGGGTCCGCTCCTACTTCCACAGCCCCTCGGCGCTCTCGCCCAAGGTGGCCGCGATGGTGCCGCAGATCGCGCGCATCGAGACGGTAGTCACCGACAGCGAGACCGAGGCGCTGGCGCTGGAGTGCAACCTGATCAAGCACTACCGGCCGCGCTTCAACGTCCGTCTGCGCGACGACAAGAACTACCCCTACCTGCGCGTCGACCTGAACGCGGAGTGGCCGACCATCCGCCTGGTGCGCAGCATGCGCGGCGACGGTGCCCGCTACTTCGGGCCCTTCACCAACTCCGGGGCGGTACGCGAGACGCTCCGCACCCTGCGCAAGGTCTTCCCCTGGCGGAGCTGCTCCGACCGGCGGCTGGCCCAGGGCGGGCCGCCCTGCCTCTACTTCCACATCCACCGCTGCCTGGCGCCCTGTGACGGTCGCGTCGACCGGGCCGCCTACCACGCCATGATGGAGGAGCTGGTGGCCTTTCTGGAGGGGCGCCGCGGCGAGCTGATCGAACGGCTGGAGCGGCGCATGTTCGAGGCGGCCGAGGAGGAGCGCTACGAGCAGGCGGCCGTCTACCGCGACCAGTTGGCCGCCCTCCGCCAGGTGACCGAACGCCAGAAGATCGTCAGCCAGGCGCTGGAGGACGCCGACGTCATCGCGCTCGGGCGCGGCGAGCACGCCGTCTGGGCGCAGGTGCTCTACGTCCGCGAGGGCAAGGTGGTGGACGAGGCCGCCTTCGACCTGACCGGCGTCCAGGGCGAGTCCGACGCCGAGGTGCTGGGCGCCTTCGTCAAGCAGTATTACGCGCAGGCGGCGCAGATCCCGCCCCGCCTCCTCCTGGAGCAGCCCATCGAGGAGCAGGAGGCGGTCCAGGCCTGGCTGGCCGAGCGGCGCCGGGAGCGGAGCGGCTCGGCGCGCCTGGAGATCCGCGTGCCCCGCCGCGGCCCCAAGCGCGAGCTGGCGCTCATGGCACGGAAGAACGCCGAGCTCCTGGTGCGGCGGGACGAGGAAGCCTGGCAGCGCCGCCGCGCCTCCGCCGAGGGCGCGGTGGAGGAGCTGCAGCGCTGGCTCGACCTGCCGCGGCCGCCGCGGCGCATCGAGTGCTTCGACATCTCCAGCACGCAGGGGCGGGAGCCGGTGGGCTCCATGGTCGTCTTCGTCGACGGCCGCCCCGCGCGGGCGCTCTACCGGCGCTTCCGCCTCCAGGCCGGCGCCGGGCCCGACGACTACGAGGCCATGCGCGAGGTGGTCTACCGGCGTCTCCGTCGGGCGCTGGCGGAGCGGGACCCCAAGTTCCTGCCGCTGCCCGACCTGCTGCTCGTCGACGGCGGCAAGGGCCAGCTGGGCGCCGCGCTGGAGGCGGTGCGCCTGGCGGGCGCCGACCCCGGCCGCCTCCCCGTCCTGGCCATCGCCAAGGAGAAGGAGTGGCTCTTCGCGCCCGGCCGGAGCGACCCCATCCTCCTGCCCGCCGACTCGGCGGCGCTCCACCTGGTGCAGCGGAGCCGCGACGAGGCGCACCGCTTCGCCCTCGCCTACCACCGCCGGCGGCGCGGCCGCGCGGCGCTCCGCTCGCTCCTGGAGGAGGTGCCGGGTATCGGCCCGAAGCGGACGCGGGCGCTCCTGCGCGCCTTCCCCTCGCTGGAGGCGATGGAGCAGGCGGGCGAGGAAGCGCTGGCGCGCGTCCCCGGCATGAGCCGGGCGGCCGCGCGCCAGCTCCTCGAGGCGCTCCGCTCGCGCGCCTAGGCCGGGCGCGCGGGCGGGCGGCGGCGCCCGGCGGGCCTAGAAGGCCCAGCCCAGGGCGCGCTTGGCGTCCTCGCTCATCATCTCCGGCGTCCAGGGCGGCTGCCAGACGATCTCCACGTCCACGTCGCGGACGCCCGGCACGATGGAGAGCGCCGCCCGCACGTCCTGCGTCACCTCCGCCCCCAGCGGGCAGCCGGGGAAGGTGAGCGTCATGCGGATCTTGACGTTCCCCTGGTCGTCCACCTCGACGCCGTATACCAGACCGAGGTCGACCACGTTGAGGCCGAGCTCGGGATCGTTGACCACGCGGAGCGCGTTCAGGATCTGCTCCTCGCTGGGCAGGGCCGCTTCGGCCATCCTCTCGCCCCCCTTCGCGCCCTCCCTGGCGGG
>JAIMAT010000063.1 GCA_023511835.1 Bacillota bacterium
TAGCGCACGGAGCCAGGTCCGGGCTCTGTGGCCTGCCCAGTTACCTCCCACTCTTCGGCCCGCTGCTCGGGATCGCGTTACTGTCCGATCGAATACCATGCCGCGTGATCCACTCACTCTTTCCAGGGCGTTAGTCTCTCAGGCTGCTAGGGAAAGCCGGCAGGAATAAATAAAAAGCAATTACTTTCTCAAACAAGAAGGGAACGGCGCGGTGGAAGAGCGCGGACGCCCCCCGCCCCGGGGGGCGTCCGCGTGCCGCGGCGGGGCCTACCCGTGGTGCGTCTCCGCTTGGCGCAGGGCCTCCTCCACCGCCGCGACCACGCGCGCGTCGCTGAGCAGGGCGCGCAGGCGCGCCAGGCTTTCCGGGGAGAGCTGGTCCGAGGCGCGCCGCGGCCTGCGGGCGGAGCGCCGCTCTCTGCGATAGGCGGGGTCGAGGAGCGAGTAGACGGCCGGTACCACCAGCAGGGTGAGGAGCGTGGCCGTGACGAGGCCGCCGATGACCACCACGCCCAGCGGCTGGAGCAGCCGGATGCCCGTGCCGCCCAGGCCCAGCGCCACCGGCAGCATGCCCAGGGCGGCGGCCAGCGCCGTCATCAGCACGGGACGGGCGCGGACGGCGGCGCCCAGGACAATGGCCTCGCGGACGCCGTGGCCGGCGTCGCGCAGCTGTTTGATCAGGTCGATCATGACGATGCCGTTCCGCACCACGATCCCCACCAGCAGGATGACGCCGAGGAAGACGGTGACGCTGAAGCGCATCCCCGTCGCCCAGAGGGCGCCCAGCACCCCCGCGGCGGCCAGCGGCAGCGAGAGCAGGATGACGAAGGGGTGCAGGTAGGACTCGAACTCGCCGGCCATGATCAGAAAGACCAGCACCACCGCCAGCGCCAGGACCAGCGAGAGACCGGAGAAGGCCTCCAGCATCAGGTTGGCCTGGCCCTGGTACTGCACCGTCAGGTCGGAGGGCAGGTGGAGCGCGTCCAGCGCGTTCCCGATGTCGCGGACCATGCCGCCCGCGTCGCGGCCCTGGTAGAGGAGCGTCAGCGTGGCGGCCGGATGCTGGTCGATGCGGACGATGGAGACCGGTGCCTGCCCTTCGCGGATGGTGGAGATCTGGTCCAGGCGGACCGAGGCGGGCGCGGCGGCCGTGGTGGCACCAGGCGCCGCCGCGCCCGGCGCTACCCCCGCGCCACGGGGCAGCGGGATCTCGAGCGCCCCCAGACGGGAGGGCGAGTTCCGGTCCTCGGGCCGCAGCTGCACCCAGATGTCGTAGGTCTGGCCGCCCTGTTCCAGGTGCGTCACCTGTTCGCCGCGCAGCGCCGGGTCGAGGAGGAGCGCCACCTGGGCCGGCGTGAGGCCGTAGGCGGCCGCCTTCTGCCGGTCGACGAGGATCTCCAGGTCGGGGAGCGACTGGCTGAGGTTGTCTGTGACGCGCAGCACGCCGTCCAGGCGCGCCAGGCGCTGGCGGATGACGGGTACCCACCGCTCCACGAGCGCGGCGTCGGGGGCGCTCACCTGGACCTCGATAGCGCTGGCCTGGGCGCCCAGGAGCTGCACCAGGGGCGAGATCAGGTTGAAGGTGACGGTGGCCGGCGAGGCGGCCCGCTCCACGGGCGCCCGCAGCCGGTCCATCACGTCCTGCGCGCGGGCGCCGTCGCGGACGGTGACCGTCATCATGGCCAGCGGGCTTCCTCCCGTCGCCTGGCCGAGGATGGCGAGCCCCTGGCTGCCGCCCACCTGGGCGACCACCTGCCGGACGTCGCGGTCGCGGCGGAGGAGCCTCTCGACCTGGCGCATCTTGGCGTCCACGGCGGCCGCCGAGGTGGCGGCGGGCGCCTGTAGCACCACCTGGAACTGGTCCTCGGCGGTCGAGGGGAGGAACTCGCTGCCCAGGTGCGGCAGCGCCAGCAGGCTGAGCCCCAGCAGGGCGGCCGCGCCCAGCAGGACGGCCCAGCGCCGCTCCAGCGCGCGCTCCAGGAGCGCGCGGTAGGCCTGCGTCAGCCGGCTGCGCGGCAGGACGGCCACGGCCGCCGGCGCACCGTCGCCGGCGGGCACGGCGGCCCCCCGCCCGTCCGCGGCCGGCGCGGCCGTCCCCCGGCGCGCCGGCCGCAGCACGTGCGCGGCCACCATGGGGACCACGCCCAGGGAGACGGCCAGCGAGACGAGCACCGAGCCGGCGACGGTGATGGCCAGCTCGCGGAAGATGATGCTGGCGATGCCCGAGACGAAGACGACGGGCAGGAAGACGGCCACGATGGCCAGGGTGGAGGCGGCCACCGCCACCGCCACCTCCTGCGTCCCCTCCACCGCCGCCTGCGCGGGCGACTTGCCCCGCTCCAAGTGGCGCTCGACGGCCTCCAGGACGACGATGGCGTCGTCCACGATCAGGCCCACGGCCAGCGAGAGCCCGCCCAGGGTGAGCAGGTTGAGGCTCATGTGCAATAGGTAGAGCACCAGGAAGGCCGCCACCACCGAGACGGGGATGGAGATGGCGGCGATGAGCGCCGTCCGCGCCCGGCGCAGGAAGAGGGCGATGACCACCACCGCCATCAGCGCGCCGATCACCAGGTCCCGCACCAGGTCCTGGATGGAACTGCGCACGATCTCGGCCGAGTCGAGCACCTTGGTGAAGCGGAGGTGGTTCTGGGAGGCCAGCCGGTCCAGCTCGTTCTGGACGGCGTCGGCGGTGGCGACGGTGTTGGCGTCGGACTGTTTGAAGACCATCAGCGCCACCGTCGGCCGGCCGTCCAGCTCGGCGTACGAGCTGGCCTCGGCCGGCGCCAGACGCACGTCCGCCACGTCCTGCAGGCGCACCGGCAGCACCTCGGGGCGGCCGGCCGGGCCGGGCGCCACCCGCTGGCCGACCACCAGCTGGCGGAGCGGCGCCAGGTCGGGCAGGCTGTCGCTGAGACGCAGACTCCAGCTCTCCTCCCCCCGCGTCACCGTGCCCAGCGGGTAGTTGAGGTTGGAGGCCTGGATCGCCTGCTGCACCTGGAGCGGGCTGACGCCGTAACGGGCCAGGTCGGCCTCCCGCATCTCCACCTGCACCTGCAGCGGCCGGTCGCCGGCCAGCTCGACGCTGGCCACGCCGTCGACGCCCTGCAGCTGGGGGACGACCCGCTGCTGCAGGAGGCTGGTGACGGACTCCAGGCTGGCGCCGCGCTCGGAGGTGACGACGTACTCCAGCACCGGCATGGCGGCCGGGTCGAACTTGCTGATCACCGGCCGGCGGGCGTCGGAGGGCAGGGCGGCCTGGTCGATGCGCGTGCGCAGCTCCTGGATGTCCCGGTTGACGTCGCTCCCCCAGTCGAACTGGAGCACCATCAGGGAGAGGCTCTCCTGCGAGACCACCTGCATCTGGCTGAGCCCCGGCGTGGTGGCGGCCGCCTTCTGCAGCGGGTCGGAGACGAGGTCCTGCACCTCCTGGCTGGAGGCGCCGGGCAGGACGGTGGTGACGGTCACCACCGGCGGGTTGAGCTGGGGCAGCAGTTCGTTGGGCAGGAGCGTCAGCGAGACGACGCCCAGGACGGCCACCACCGCCACCAGCACGGTGATGAAGACCGGCCTCCGGATCTCCTGGCGCAGGAAGGACGACACGCCGAGAGGCCCCCTCTCCCCCACGGGGAAGCGGTCGGTCAGGCGACCGGCCCCAGTCTACCCTGCTTCTTGGGGTTTTTGTAGACTTTGCGGGCGGAGGAGGCGGCCCCTGCATGCACCTGACGGCGAGACGCCTGGAACTGTTGCGGGCGCTGGCGGAGCTCTACCGGGCCAGCCGGCTGCCCGTCCCCTACGAGGCGCTGGCGCGCCGGCAGGGCATCAGCAAGTGGACGGCCTATGAGGCGCTGCAGCAGCTGGAGCGGCTGGGCCTGGTCTGCCGCGAGTACGGGCGCGGCGCCGGGCGCCACGGCCGGCCCCCCGTCCTCTTCCGCCCGAGCGAGGGGGCGGGGCGCCTGCTGGGCGGGCCGGGAGTGGAGGCGGCGCCCTCCCCGGTCGCGCCGCCGGGGGCCGCGGAGGCGGCGGGGCGGCTGGAGGAGCGGTTCGCCCGCTGGGTGGGCGCGGGCGAGCCGGCCGGCCAGATGCGCGAACTCCTGGCGGGGCTGGCGGCGGCCGGCGAGCCGCGGGAGGCGGTCGCCAGGGGACTGGCGGCGGTCCTGCTTCTCCACCGACTGCTCCGCCTGGAGCCCGGCGAGCTGGTCGCCTCCTCGCGCCGGATCCTCCTTCCCCAGGCGCGGCTGGCCTTCGCCCTGGGCGCGGCCAGCGCGCTCCTGGCGGGACGGGCGCGGCGGCTCGGTGCCGGCCTTCGCCGCGCACTGGCCGAGGCGCTGGCCGGGCTGGCGGGGCGGCTGGACCAGCTGAGCCCGGGGGAGGCCGGCCGCCTCTGCCGCCTCCTGGAGGAGGCGGCGGAGGCGAGGCCACCCGCCGGCGGACGGGGAGGCGCCGTCTCCTAGCCGATCTCGCGGCTTCGAAAGAGCGCCCAGCCGGCGGCCAGCGCCGCCGCCAGGTAGCCCAGGGCCCAGAGCGTCAGCGCCCCGGTGGGCGCCGCGGCGCCCCCGCCCAGCGGCCCCATGGTCAGGCCGGTGAGGGGGTTGGCGCCGGCCATCAGGTTGGCGGCGCGGGCGTAGAGGCCGCTGGCCGGGAAGAGGAGCATAAGGAGCGTGGAGAGGTTCTCCAGCGTCCGGTTTCCTTGGGTGAGAAGGCCGGAGACGAAGCCCAGGAAGACCCCCACCAGCGAGAGCCCGTAGAGCAGCAGCGTTCCCACCACGGCGGCCAGCGCCGGCAGGCGGGTGCCCAGCGCCAGGGCCACCGCCAGCGTCACCAGGCCTTCCAGCAGGACCAGTGCCGACGCCTCGGGCCAGGCCAACGGCGCGCTCCCCGCCACCGCCCGCGTCAGGCCGGCCAGCCCGAGGAGGAGGCCGCCCAGGAGCGCGGTCAGCAGGAGCGCGGCCCCCAGAGCCTTGCCCAGGTACCAGGCGGCGCGCGGCAGGGGGCGCGCCAGGGTGGCCAGCGCCACCTGCGAGTCCAGCTCGCCGGCCGTGGCGGCCGCCCCCAGCACGGAGGCCAGCGCCACGCCCACCAGCGAGGCCAGCCAGAGCGCCAGCGGCGCGAAGCCCTGCACCAGCAGCGCCCGTCCCAGGCCGGGGGCGGCGCCCGCCGCGGCGCCGGGCAGGGCGTTCTCCAGGTGGGTCAGCGCCGCCCGCAGCCCCCAGGCGTAGAGGCCGAGGAGGAGGAGGCCGACGCCGGCGCCGAGCGCGGTGAGGCGGTGGCGCGAGGCCTCGCGCACCGCATAGCGGGCCATCTCCAGGAGGGGGCGGAGGGCGGTCACGGGCGGGCTTCCTCCAGCGCGTGCAGGAAGAACTCCTCCAGCGACTCGCCGCGCGGCTCGAGGCGGTAGAGGCGGGCGCCGGCGGCCGCCACGGCCCGGGCCAGCTCGGGCAGCGCCTCGCGGCCGGCGACGGCCAGCTCGACGCGCCCACCCTCCCGCGCCAGGAGCCGGCCGTGGCGGGCCAGCGCCTCCAGGAGCGGCGGCTCCAGCGGCTCCGCCTCCAGCAGCACCCGCAGGCGGCCGCGCAGCAGCTCCTCCAGCGGGCCCTGGCGCAGGACGCGCCCCCGGTCGATGACGGCCACGTGGTCGGAGACGCGCTCCACCTCGCCCAGCAGGTGCGAGTTGAGAAAGAGGGTGGCGCCGCGCCGCCGCTCCTCGAGGATGAGGTCGCGGACCAGGAGGCGGCCCAGCGGGTCCAGCGCCGAGGTGGGCTCGTCCCAGAGGAGCAGGCGCGGCTCGCCCAGCAGCGAGACGGCCAGCCCCAGCCGCTGCTGCATGCCCTTCGAGTAGCCGCGGATGCGCCGGTCGGCCGCTTCCTCCAGGCCGACGCGGCGGAGCGCCAGCCGCGCCTCCTCGCGGGCGCGCGCCGGCGGGAGGCCGAGCAGCCGCCCGTGGTGCTCCAGCAGCTCGCTCC
This sequence comes from Bacillota bacterium, assembly GCA_023511835.1. NCBI lineage: Bacteria > Bacillati > Bacillota > Bacillota bacterium. The sequence continues at coordinate 5,958 of JAIMAT010000063.1, forward strand.
CTGTCATCCAGCCGGGGTAGGCGAAGCGCTCGGGCAGGAAGCCCACCCCCTCCCGCGCCTCCGCCCGCCCCACCGGCCGGCCGAAGAGGCGCGCCTCGCCCGCCTCCGGCTCGAGGAAGCCGAGCAGGATGCGGACCAGCGTGCTCTTCCCCGCCCCGTTCGGCCCCAGGAGGCCGAAGACCACGCCCGCGGGCACCGCCAGGTCGACGCCGTCGAGCGCCACCCTGGCGCCGTAGCTGCGCCGGAGCCCGCGCACCTCGACGGCCGGCGCCTGGGCCCCGCTCACCGCGCCTGCACGGAGGCGGCCAGGGCGGCCAGCTGCGCCTCGCTCAGCCCGTGGCCGGCCAGGGCGAGGACGTCACCCCCCGGCTCCAGCCAGAGGAGCACGCCCGCCCCCCCGCCGGCCGGATCGGCCAGGTAGAGCGCGTCCAGCGCGCCGCGCACGCTCGCCCGGCGGCTGACGGTGCCCTGCGGCACCGGCACGGGCAGCACCTGCCGCCAGTCGCCCAGCGCCTGGAGCTGCCGGCGCAGGTCGGCGGGCAGGTTGGGCGCCTGGAGGAGCAGCTGCTCGAGGAGGCGCGGATCGAGGCCGGCCGGCGCCAAGAGCTGCGGCTCGGCGCCCTGGAAGAGGCGGACCTCCAGGCCGCCCGGCCCCTGCCAGCGCGAGCCGGCCACGGCCGGGATGCGGGCCGTGAACGTGGCCCCGTCCAGCGCCTGGGGCAGGCGCGCGTCGCTCCAGCCGGCCTGGCGCAGGTACTGCTCCAGCTTCGCCCGGTCGAGGGTGAGGCTGGCCTCTGCGGGCCCCGTCACCTCCCAGCCGCCGGCCGCCTGCCAGCCCGCCACCTTCAGCACGTAGAGCGTCCGCCCGCCCAGGAGCGACTCCGCCTCGGCCGGGGTGGCCGCCAGCTGCCGCCCGCCGCCGGTCAGGCGGAAGCGGCCGAAGGCCTCGGGCCCGGAGGCGCGGGGAAGCGAGGCGAGGAAGGAGCGGTCCAGGGTGACCGGCTGGAGCCTCTGCGCGTGGAAGAGGTCCAGGAACGACTGGGCGGCGGCCTGGAGCGGCTCCACGGTCGCCACCGCCACCGCGGCCGCCAGGGCCAGCGCCGCCGCCCCGGCCTGCCACCATCTGCGTCGCGGGCGCAAGGGAGATCACCTCCGCTGCGCCCACTCTACCACCGCCCCGGGCGCGCCCCGAAGCGCGGGGAGGCGGTCGCCCGGGCGCCTCAGGCGCTCCCGGCCTCGCCCCCGTGGCGGACCATCTCCTCCGCCACCGCGGCCGCCGCCTCCACCACCCGCTCGATCTCCTCCTCGCCGTGGGCCGTCGAGAGGGCGCCGCCGCCGTTGACCAGGTAGACGCCGTGCGCCAGCATGCCCAGGCGGAACTGGTGGTCGCGCCGGTAGAGGTCCGTCCTGCTCTCCACGTCCTCGTTGTTCTTCAGCTCCACGTCGGACGAGGCCGGGAAGGCGACGGAGAAGAGCGAGCCGACGCCGAAGACGCGCGCGGGCAGGCCGGCCGCCGCGAAGGCCTGGGCGAGCCCCCGCCGCAGGTGCTCGCCCCGGGTCGCCAGCTCCTCGTAGAGGGCCGGCGCATGCTCCTCCAGGTAGCCCACCATGGCCAGCCCCGCCGCCATGGCCGCCGGCATGGCGGAGAAGGTGCCGCCGCCGGCCAGCACCGCCTCCCCCCTGGGCAGGCCCGAGAGCGGGCTCGCCCGCTCCAGGATCTCGCGCCGGCCGGCGATCACCGCCACGGGCATGCCGCCGCCCACCACCTTGCCCAGGGTGAAGAGGTCGGGCCGGACGCCGTAGAGGCCCTGGGCGCCGGTGAGGCCGAGGCGGAAGCCGGTGATCACCTCGTCCAGGATCAGGAGCGCCCCCACCCGCTCCGTCAGCTCCCGGAGCCAGGCCAGGTAGCCCGGCTCCGGCGGGACAAAGGCGTTCTGCAGCGGCTCGACGATCACCGCCGCCAAGTCGGCGCCGTGGCGCTCGATGGCGCGCCGGCTCTCCTCGAAGTCGTTGTAGCGGAAGGTGTCGACGTACTCCTCCAGCGCCGGCGGAAGGCCCGCGCTCTCCGGGAGGTCGAGGGGCGGATGGACCGCCCGGGCGAGCTCCGAGTTGCCGCCGTGCCAGCCGCCGCGCGCCTTGAGGATCACCTTCCTGCCGGTGAAGGCGCGGGCCAGGCGGAGCGCGTACATGGTGGCCTCGGTTCCGGTGACGCAGAAACGGACCTCCTCCGCGGCGGGAAGGAGGCGGACCAGCGTCTCCGCCAGCTCCACCTGGAGGGGGTGGACGATGCCCCAGTGGGCCCCGCCCGCCGCCTGGGCCAGGAAGCGCTCCATCACCGGCTGCGGTCGGTGGCCCAGGATGTGGGCGTAGTGGCCCATCCAGAGGTCGACGTAGCGGTTGCCGTCCACGTCCCAGACGTACGCCCCCTCGGCCCGCTCCACGAAGAGCGGGTAGGGCGCGAAGTAGCGCAGGTTGTGGTGGACGCCGCCGGGCGCCACGCGCCGGGCGCGCTCGAAGAGCCGCCGCGAACCCGGCGTCATCTGCTCGTACCGCTCCGAGAAGAAGGACACCGGCTTCCCATCTCCTTCCCCGCCCGGCCGGCCGGCCGCCCGCCCGCCTAGGCGCCCAGGTAGGTCTCCTGCACCTCGGGGTTGTCCAGCAGCCGGGCCGCCTCGTCCGCCAGGGTGATGCGGCCCGTCTGCAGGACGTAGCCGCGGTCGGCGATGCGGAGCGCCTGGTGGGCGTTCTGCTCCACCAGCAGGATGGTCATGCCGTCCCGCTTCAGCTGCAGGATGGTCTCGAAGATCTGCTCCACCAGCACCGGTGCCAGCCCCATGGAGGGCTCGTCCAGGAGGAGGAGCCGCGGCCCGCTCATCAGCGCCCGGCCGATGGCCAGCATCTGCTGCTCGCCGCCGGACATGGTGCCCGCCGCCTGCCGGCGGCGCTCCACCAGGCGCGGAAACATGGCGAAGACGTACTCCAGCCGGCGCCGCACCTCCTCCCGGCTGCGCACCAGGTAGGCGCCCATCTCCAGGTTCTCCTGCACGGTCAGCCGCGCGAAGACGTGGCGCCCCTCGGGGACGTGCGCCACGCCCAGCGCGGCGATCCGGTGCGGGGGAAGCCCCTGGACGGGCTGCTCCAGGAAGAGGACCCGCCCCTGGCGCGGCGCCACGGTCCCCGAGATCGAGCGCAGGGTTGTGGTCTTGCCGGCCCCGTTGGCACCGATGAGGGTGACGATCTCCCCCTGCCTTACCTCCAGCGAGATGCCCTTCAACGCCTCGATGGGGCCGTAGAAGGTGTGGACGTCGACCAGCTCGAGCATGCGAGGCGTCGTCTCCCCGGCGATGGCCCTCTCCCCCTTCAGACCGCGCTCCGCCCCAGGTAGGCCTCGATCACGCGCGGATCGCCGCGGACCTCCTCGGGCGTGCCCTCGCTGATCTTGGCCCCGTGATCGAGGACGGTGACCACGTCGGAGATGCTCATGACCACCTTCATGTCATGCTCGATGAGCAGGATGGTCAGCCCCATCTCCGTGCGTAGCTCCTCGATCAGCTCCAGCAGCCGAGCCGTCTCGCGCGGGTTCATTCCCGCCGCCGGCTCGTCCAGGAGGAGGAGCCGCGGCTCCACCGCCAGCGCCCGCGCGATCTCGAGCCGGCGCTGGTTGCCGTACGGGAGGTTGCGCGCCAGCTCGTTCTCCAGCCCGGCCAGCCCGACGAAGCGGAGGAGCTGGGCCGCCCGCTCCACCGCCTCCGCCTCCTCCCTGCGCATGCGCGGCGAGCGCAGCAGCACGTCGGCCAGGTTGGCGCGCAGGTGGATGTGCCGGCCCACCAGCACGTTCTCCAGCGCCGTCATCTCGCGGAAGAGGCGGATGTTCTGGAAGGTGCGGCTGATCCCGCGCAGCGCCACGTCCTCGGGCTGCAGCCCGGAGACGGGGCGGCCCTCGAAGAGGATGCGGCCGCCGTCGGGCCGGTAGGTGCCGGTGATCATGTTGAAGAGCGTCGTCTTCCCCGCCCCGTTGGGTCCGATGAGGCTGTGGACATGGCCCCGGCGGACCTCCATCTCCACCCCGTCGATGGCCACAAGGCCGCCGAAACGCTTGGTGACGCGCTCCACGTGCAGGAGCGGCCCCGGCTCGGGGTCGGAGCCGCCGCCGGCCGGCGGCGCGGCCGGGAGGGCGCGCCCGGCAGAGGCCCGCGCCGGCCGGAAGCCGGCGCCGTCGCCCGCGGTGGCGGGCGCCGGCTCCAGGCGGCCGGGGCGCCGGGGGGGCGGGGCGGGCCCCCGGGGGCGGGCGGCCCCCCCCCCCCGCAGGCCGGGTCCGACGCGGCGAACATCCAAACTACCGCGTATTTAGACGGGGACTTTTGGGTCATCAACGGTACCAAATGCTTTATTTCCAACGCCGGTACGCCGCTGAGTTACGGGCTGGTGGCGCTTACGACCACCGGAAAAACCGCGGACGGCAAGAAGCGCTATAGCGCGTTCATCGTCCCCAAAGGCACACCGGGCTACACGGTCGGCAAGCCGTACAAGAAGATCGGGTGGCACATGGTGGACACGCGCGAGCAGGTTTTTGATAACGTGCGCGTCCCGCGAGATCACCTGCTCGGGCAGGAGGGAGCCGGGTTCCGGGCGTTTATGAAAACGCTCGAGTGCGGCCGGATCTCGGTGGCGACGCTCGGGCTGTCGCTGGCGGAAGCGTGCCTGGACATGGCCCTGAAGTACGCGTTAGAACGGAAGACCTTCGGCAAGCCGCTGGCGTCGCACCAGGCGATTCAATTCAAGCTGGCGGATATGGCGACGCAGGCTGAGATGGCCAAGCTGATGGTGTACCGCGCCGCCTGGTTTTGGACAACCTCAAAGACGGCGTGGTCAAGCCGGATATCTACGACCCGAAGTTCAACCGCGCCTATGCGGAGCTGGCCACTCACTATCACACCCTGATTGACCCTTGCCGGCGCGGCCACCCTAAAGACAACCCGCGGGTTGAAAGGATTATGCCGTACATCAGGGACAGCTTCTGGCGGGGTCGGGAGTTCGGAAGCATGGAGGAGGCCCGCCAGGAAGCCATCCGGTGGTGTCTCGAGGTAGCCGGCCGGCGCATCCACGGCACCACCCGGCAGAGGCCCCTGGAACACTTCACCCAGGAGGAGAAAAACCATCTTCTGTTGCTTCCTTACCAACCCTGGGAAATGGTCACCTGGCAGAAGGCCAAGGTCGGCCGGGATAGCCACGCCACCGTGGCAAGGGGTGTATACTCCGTGCCCTACAGGTACGTCGGCCAGACCTTGCAGGTGCGCATCTCCAAAACCACAGTCCAGTTCTTCCGCGGCGAGGAGTTGGTGCGAACCCACCTTAAGGCCGCGCCGGGAGAACGCCGGACTGATCCCGCCGATCTCCCGCCCGGCAAGGCGGCCTTCTACGAACGCAACCCGCAGTGGTGCCTGGAAAGGGCTCAGGCTCTTGGACCGGTTGTCAGCCAGGCTGTGCAGGAGATCCTGGCGGTCCCCACCCTGTACAACCTGCGCCAGGCTCAGGGCATTTTGCGTCTGGGCGAACGGTACGGGGCTATCCGGCTCAATGCCGCTGCCGAACGCGCCTTGGCCTACGGCGATCCCAAGTACCGCACCATCAAAAACATCCTGGAGCAGGGCCTGGACCGGCTGCCCCTGGCCTTTGCCGAAGAAAAAGACGTGCCTGCCTTCCTGCATGGGCAACAAGGGTTCGCCCTCTCCGGAAAGGAGGAATTACCGTGAAAGCCCACCAGTTGGAAAAGAAGCTAAAAACCCTGCGTCTGGGCGGCATGCTGGACACCTTGGAGCTCCGGTTGCAG
>JAIMAT010000064.1 GCA_023511835.1 Bacillota bacterium
GGGGGGCCATGGCGGCCCGTCGACATGGGAGATCCTCCTTCCCGAGGTGGAGATCGAGGAGGCGCAGGCCGCGCTGGCGGAGGTGCTGGCCTCGGCCTGGGGCGGCGAGGAGGACGGGGGGGCGTGAGTTGCGGAGAATCGCGGTCCTGACCAGCGGCGGCGACGCCCCGGGCATGAACGCGGCCATCCGCGCGGTGGTGCGCAAGGGCATCTACGAGGGGCTGGAGGTCTTCGGCATCGAACACGGCTACGCGGGGCTGATCCGCGGGGAGTTCCAGGCGATGGATCGCCGCTCGGTGGCCGACATCATCCACCGCGGGGGGACCGTCCTCTTCACCGCCCGCTCCGAGGCCTTCAAGAGCCCGGAGGGCCAGGCCGAAGCGGTGGCCCAGCTGCGCAGGCACCAGATCGACGGCCTGGTCGTCATCGGCGGCGACGGCTCCTTCCGCGGGGCCGCCGCCCTGGAGGAGCACGGCGTCCGGACCGTGGGCGTGCCCGGGACCATCGACAACGACCTGGCCGGCACCGATACCACCATCGGCTTCGACACGGCGGTCAACACCGCCATCCAGGCCATCGACCGCATCCGCGACACGGCCACGGCCCACGAGAGGACCTTCGTCGTCGAGGTGATGGGACGGAACTCGGGCTTCATCGCGCTGATGGCCGGCCTGGCGGACGGAGCCGAGTCCATCCTGGTGCCCGAGGAGCCTACCGACCTGGAGACGGTCTGCGAGCGGGTCCAGTCGGCCTATCGCTCGGGAAAGCGTCACAGCATCATCGTGGTGGCGGAAGGAGCCGCGCGCGGCTTCGAGGTGGCGCAGCGGATCCAGGAGCGGACGGGGCTGGATACGCGCGTCACGGTGCTGGGCCACATCCAGCGGGGTGGCGCGCCCACGGCCATGGACCGCCTCATCGCCTCGCAGCTGGGCGCCGCGGCCGTGGACGCCCTCCTGCAGGGCCGGCACGGCTGCATGGCGGGCCTGGTCCACGGCAGGGTGCGGCTGACGCCGTACGAGCAGGTGCTGGCGGCGAGCAAGGACGTGGACCGGGAGACTTATCGCCTCGCCGCCATCCTCGCCATCTGAGCGGAGCCCGCCCGCGGCGCGCGGGGCGGAGGCTGGGGGGAGACGCGTGCGCAGGAGCAAAGTGGTGGTGACCATCGGCCCGGCCAGCGAGAGCGAGGAGCGCCTGCGCCAGCTGGTGGAGGCCGGCATGGACGTGGCCCGCTTCAACCTCTCCCATGGCGGCGGCGAGGCGCTCCGGCAGCGGAGCGAGAGGGTTCGCCGCGCGGCCGAGGCCGCGGGCCGCCACGTCGGCCTCATGTTCGACACCCGCGGTCCGGAGGTGCGGCTGGGCCGCTTCCGCGAGGGCGCGGCGGAGCTGGTGCCGGGGCAGAGCTTCCTTCTGGTGCCCGAGCCCGTGGAAGGCGACCGCGAGCGGGCGAGCATCAGCTATCCCGGGCTGGGCCGCGACCTGGAGCCGGGGGCGACGCTCCTCCTGGACGACGGCAACCTGGTCCTGCGAGTCCGCCGCGTCCGGTCCGACGGGAGCATCGAGTGCGAGGTGGTGGTGGGCGGCCGCCTGCTCAGCGGCAAGAAGTGCCTGGCGCCGGGGACGCGCCTCTCGCTGCCGCCGCTCCTGCCGGAGGACGAGGCCGATCTGCGCCTGGGGCTGGAGCTGGAGGTCGACTTCGTGGCGGCCAGCTTCGTCCAGACCGCCGAAGACGTGCTGGCGGTGCGGCGCTTCCTGGAGGCGAACGCGCCCGCCGGGGCGCGGCTGCCGGAGATCGTCACCAAGGTGGAGACGCGCCACGCCGTCGACCACTTCGAGGAGATCCTGGAGGTTTCCGACGGGGTGATGGTGGCCAGGGGCGACCTGGGCCTGGAGATGGCCACCGAGGAGGTACCCTTCGCCCAGAAGCGCATCATCGCGCTGGCCAACCGGGCGGGCAAGCCGGTGATCACGGCCACTCAGATGCTGGAGTCCATGGTGGTCCACGCCTCGCCCACCCGAGCCGAGGCGGCCGACGTGGCCAACGCGGTCCTGGACGGGAGCGACGCGGTCATGCTCAGCGCCGAGAGCGCCACGGGCGCCCACCCGGTGGAGGCGGTGCGGATGATGGCGCGCATCGCCGAGCGGGCCGACGCCGAGCTGGTGGCCCGGCGCCGGCGCGAGAGCCCGTCGGCCTTTTTGCCCGCCACGGTCACCGAGGCCATCAGCCTGGCCTCGGTGACGACGGCGACGGCCCTGGAGGCCGCCGCCATCATCACGCCCACCCAGTCGGGCCGGACGGCCCGCGTGGTAGCCGCGCAGCGGCCGGCGGCGCCCGTCCTGGCGGTGACGCCGGAACCGGCGACGGCGCGGCGGCTCTCGCTGGTCTGGGGTGTGGAGCCGCTCATCCTTCCGGCGCAGCCCTCCAGCGACGTGATGGTGGAGCGCGCGGTGGGGGCGGCGCTGGAGGCGGGGTACATCGCCAACGGCGACCTGGTGGTGATCACCGCCGGCTTCCCGGTGGGCGTCTCGGGCACCACCAACACGCTGAAGGTGCACACCGTGGCCGTCGTCGTGGGGCGCGGCCAGGGCATCGGCCACGAGGCCGCCAGCGGCCCTGCCTGCCTCGCCGCCGACGCGACCGAGGCGGCCGCGCGCTTCCGTGACGGCGACGTGCTGGTGGTGCCGCGCGTCGACGGGGCGCTGGCCGCACTGGCCGCACGCGCCGCAGCCCTGGTGGTGACGGAGGGCGGGCTCAGCTCGCCCAGCGCCATCGTCGCCCTCAACGCGGGGAAGCCCGCCATCGTCGGCTTCCAACCCGGAGACGGAGTGGAGCCGCTGCGGCCGGGGGAGACGGTGACGGTCGACCCCGTCCACGGGTTGCTCTACCGGGGCAGGGTCCATAGAATCTGAACAAGTTTCCAGCGCCGTCCCGGGCGGGCCTCCGCGGCGCGCCCGCCAGCCTCCCAACCCTCTCCCGGAAGGAGCGATCCCGCTTGCGTCTGGCGGAGCGGACGGAAGGGCTGACCGCCTCGCCCACCATGGCCGTCGACACCAAGGCCAAGGCCTTGTCCCGCCGGGGCGTGGACGTGGTCAGCTTCAGCGTCGGCGAACCCGACTTCGACACCCCCGACATCGTGAAGGAAGCGGCGCTCGAGGCGATGCGCCGCGGCCGGACCAAGTACACCGCCGTGCAGGGACTCCCCGAGCTGCGCGAGGCGGTCTCGGAGGAGCTCGAGCGGACGCTGGGCCTCCGCTACCCGCCCGAGCGCATCGTCGTCTCCAACGGCGCCAAGCAGAGCATCTTCAACGCGCTCTTCGCCCTGGTGGGCCCGGGGGACGAGGTGATCCTGCCGGCCCCCTACTGGGTCTCCTACCCCGAGCAGATCCGCCTGGCCGGGGCTACGCCTGTCATCGTCCCCACCGATCCCGCGCGGGGCTTTCACCTCGACCTGGAGGCGATGGAGGCGGCCGTCTCGCCGCGCACCCGCCTCATCCTCCTGAACAGCCCCTCCAACCCGGCGGGGACCGTGCTGGAGCGGTCGGAGCTGGAGGCGGTGGCGGAACTGGCGCTCCGTCACGACCTCTGGATCCTCTCCGACGAGATCTACCGCCACCTGGTCTTCGGCGTCCGGCACGTCAGCATCGCCCAGCTCGGCGAGGAGGTACGGGCGCGGACGGTGCTGGTGGACGGCGTCTCCAAAGCCTACGCCATGACCGGCTGGCGGATCGGCTGGGCGGCCAGCGAGAGCGCGGAGCTGGTAGAGGCCATGACCGCCGTCCAGTCGCACCTCACCTCCGCCCCGTCCACCATCTCCCAGTGGGCCTCCGTGGTCGCCCTGCGCCAGGCGGCGGGGGCGACGGAGGCGATGGCGGCCGAGTTCGATCGCCGCCGCCGGTGGATGGTCGAGCAGCTCCGCCACCTGCCCGGCTTCGAGCTGCCCGTCGAACCGCGGGGCGCATTCTACGTCTTCCCTTCCATCCGCGGCCTGATCGGCAGGCGGGTGGCCGGCCAGGAGGTGCGGGACGGCGACCACCTGGCCGAGCTTCTCCTGGAGAACGCCCACGTGGCGCTGGTACCCGGCTCGGGTTTCGGCCTGCCCGAGTACGTCCGCCTCAGCTACGCCACCTCGCTGGAGCGCATGGAAGAAGGCTTCCGCCGACTGGCCGCCGCCCTCGGTGTATGATCGGAGGCAGACGGGTTCCAGGGGAGGACCGTGGCTGGTTGGGGGTGTCGAGGTGGCGACCAGAGAAGAGGTCGTGAAGGCGCTCGGCGGTGTGGTCGACCCGGAGCTGGGTCGCAGCATCACCGATCTCGATATGGTCCGCGAGGTGCGCGTCGAAGGCGGCCAGGTGACCGTGGAGGTGGCCCTGACGGTGGCGGGCTGCCCGCTGGAGAGCCGCATCGAAGAGGACGTGCGGCAGCGGGTGGGCGCCCTCCCCGGCGTGGAGAGGGTGGAGGTGCGGCTCTCGGTCATGGAGCAGGCGGAGCGCGACCGTCTGGCACAGCGCCTCCGCGGCCAGGAGCCCGGCCACACCTCCAGCGTCACCCGGCCCGGATCGCGCACCGTGGTCATCGGGGTGGCCAGCGGAAAGGGCGGCGTGGGCAAGTCGACGGTGACGGCCAACCTGGCCATCGCCCTGCGCAAGCGGGGCAAGCGGGTGGGCCTGCTGGACGCCGACATCTACGGCTTCTCCATCCCGCGCATCCTCGGCGTTACCACGCGTCCGGTGGCCATCGGCAACGCCATCGCGCCGGTGGAGGCCTTCGGGATGCAGGTCATGTCCATGGGCTTCTTCGTCGAGGAGGACGCCGCGGTCATCTGGCGCGGTCCCATGCTGGCCGGAGCCCTGGATCAGTTCCTCAACGACGTCCTCTGGGCGGAGCTCGACTACCTGGTGGTCGACCTGCCGCCGGGAACGGGCGACGTCCCCATGAGCCTCGCCCAGCGCCTGCCCAACTCCAAGATCCTGCTGGTGACCACCCCCCAGGAAGCCTCCGTCCACGTCGCCTCGCGCGCGGCCTTCATGGCCATGAAGATGAACCAGGAGATGCTGGGCGTCGTCGAGAACATGGCCTTTCTCGTCTGCCCGCACTGCGGGGAGCGGATCGACGTCTTCGGCTCGGGCGGCGCCGACGCCCTGGCGACCGCGCTGGAAGTGCCCCTTCTGGCGCGCATCCCGCTGGCGCCGGAGATCCGGCAGGGGGGCGACGAGGGCCTGCCGGTGGCGGCGCGGGAGGACGGCTCGCCGCTGGCCCGCGCCTTCGACGAGCTGGCGGCGGGCGTGCTCGCCCGGACGGCCGAGGCGAAGCCGGCCCGGCGGCAGATCGTGGGGCCGCGCATCGGCTTCTGAACAGGCTTCAGGGGGCGAAGGGGCCGGCTCCGGCGGCGGCCGGGGGCCGGCCCCGCCGTCTGCCGGCCGGCGCATGGCACCGCTGCCAATGTGGGCCTCCGGTGCGGAAGCAGAAGGGATTGGGATGGGACGGGCGTAATCTGTTTCGTCTGTGGTACCGGCTGGGCCGGCCCACCCGCGGGCGCGCCCGGAGCCCGGCGCGGGTGGCCTGCCTCCTCGGCCGCAGCGACCTTGCCAAGCGGTCTTCGCGGGAGGGAAGACGTGTCCGCTCTACCGAACGTATCTGAGCAGCAACCGGCGACGGAGCTGCCTCCCGGCCTCTCGCCCTGGCGACTTTTCCTCCGGCGATTCTTTCGCAACGGGCCCGCGGTCTTCGGGCTGGTGCTGGTGGTGGCGCTCTCCGTGGTGGCCGTCTTCGCCCCGCAGATTGCGCCGCTCAACCCGTATGCCACCTACCCGGACGGCACGACCCCCCAGGGCCTGCCGCTGGCTCCCACCTGGAACTGGGCGCATTTCTTCCTCGGGACGGATCCGAGCGGGCGGGACGTGCTCAGCCAGCTGATCTGGGGCGCCCGGGTCTCCATGGAGGTCGGTTTCATGGCGACGCTCATCGCCGTCGCCATCGGCCTCGTCATCGGCCTGGTGGCGGGCTACGCCGGCGGACTGGTCGACAACGTGCTGATGCGCGTCACCGACATCGTCCTGGCCTTCCCCTTCCTGCTCTTCGTCATCCTCCTCCGCTCGGTCGTCTCCAACCCGACGGTGGCCACCGTCTACACGGTCATCGGCGTGCTGGGCTGGGCGCCGACGGCGCGGATCACGCGCGGGCAGGTGCTGGCGGCCAAGAACCAGGAGTACGTGGAGGCGGCGCGCGCGCTGGGGGCGGGGACGGGCCGGCTGCTCTGGCGCCACCTGCTGCCCAACGTGCTGGGGACGGTCATCGTCTACGGCACGCTCCAGGTGGCCCAGAACATCCTGACGGAGTCGGCGCTCTCCTTCCTCAGCATCGGCGTGCCGGACCCGACGGTCAGCTGGGGCAAGATGATCACCCTGGGCCTCAACTTCTATCAGACGGCGCCCTGGCTGATCATCTGGCCGGGACTGGCGCTGGCACTGGCCAGCCTCGGTTTCAACCTGCTGGGCGACGGTTTGAGCGACGCCTTTAACCCGCGGGCCGAGGAGTGAGGCGGCCCGCGACGGCCGGCCGGAAGGGCCGGCTGCGGGCGCTCCGGGCCCATCGGCTGCGGGAGAGGGGAGGTGGCGGGTGAGCAGGAGCGGGCCGGCTCACCCTGGGCGAAGCGGGCCTGGAGACCCGCGGAGGGCTCCTGCCGGCCGCCGGCCAAGGCGGACCGGGTTGCAAATCGGGAAACGAAGGAGGTCAGACTCCGGTGCGAAACAGGCTACGCTGGGCGACGACGCTCTCGACCGCACTGCTCGCCCTCTCGCTGGTCCTGTCCAGCTGCGGCGGGCAGCCGGCCGCCAAGACAGGCGGCAACACCGGGACCAGCACCACGACCACCTCGCAACAGCCGCAGGGCGGCCAGACCATCACCACCGCCTTCACCAGCAACATCGAGACGCTGGACCCGGCCAAGTGGACGGACATGACCTCCATGTACGCCATGGAGATGGTCTACGACACCCTGGTCACCTATGACCCGAGCCAGACCACGACGCCGAAGATTGTGCCCAACGTGGCCACCTGGGACGTGACGCCGGACGGCCTCAAGTACACCTTCCACATCAAGCCGGGGATCAAGTTCTCCAACGGCGATTCGCTGGACGCCTACGCGGTCAAGTACAGCCTCGACCGCGTCACCTCCAAGGACCCCATCGGCGCCGGTGCCGCCCCCTACGGCTTCGCCTACTCGGCCATCCAGGGATACAAGGAGTGGAACGCCTCGGGCCAGAAGGCGTCGCCGGACGGTAAGGGCGGGCTGCCGGGCGTCAAGGTGATCGACCCGCAGACCGTGGAGATCGATCTCTCCACGCCGCAGGCGTTCTTCCTCAACACGCTGGCGCTGATGTCGGCGGCCATCGTCGACCCGAAGGTGGCGGAGCAGTACGGCAAGGACTTCTCCGCCCACGCGGTCGGCTCGGGCCCGTTCATGCTCCAATCCTGGCAGCCGGGCGTGCAGATGACGCTGGTTCCCAACCCCAACTACTGGAACCAGGCCAACAAGCCGAAGATCGCGAAGCTGGTCCTGAAGGAGAACGTCTCGGACAACCTCCAGCTTCTCCAGTTCCGGCAGGGTGACCTGGACTTCATCGGCGGGCCTCTGACCACCGCCCAGTACGCCCAGGTCCTGAGCGATCCCAAGCTGAAGAGCGACTACTACAAGGTCGGCGGGAACATCATCTACTACTTGGCCTTCAACACGACCAAGCCGCCCTTCAACAACCCGCTGGTCCGCCAGGCGGTCAACTACGCCATCGACAAGCAGCAGATCATCCAGAACATCACCAACGGGCGCGGCCAGGTGGCCAGCCAGCCGCTGCCGCCGGGCATCCCGGGCTACGACCCGTCGATCCAGCCGTATCCGTACGACCCGGCCAAGGCCAAGCAGCTCCTGCAGCAGGCGGGCGTCCAGCTGCCGCTGAAGGTGACCATGATCTACCCCAGCAACACGCAGGACCATATCCGGACGGCGCAGATGGTGCAGCAGCAGCTGCAGCAGGTGGGTATCGACGTCACCCTGCAGGGCTTCAGCCAGGTGGGCAGCTACTGGCCGTACGAGGACGATCCGACCAAGCCCTGGAACATCGCCTGGACCGACTGGTTCCAGGACTATCCGGACGCGCAGGACTTCCTGTACAACCTGCTCTCCAAGGATGCCTTCAACTCGACCAACGTGGGCAACTGGACGGATCCCACCTTCGAGCAGCTGGTGACCAAGGCCGACTCGCTGCCGGCCAGCCAGCAGGACCAGCGCGTCCAGCTCTACCAGCAGGCGGAGAAGATCGCGCACGACCAGGCGGCGTGGGTCTTCCTCTACTACGGCTGGTACGATGCGCTCATCCAGCCCTGGCTGAAGCCTGATCCCCATGATCCGGCCAGCCTGGGCGTCTACCTGCACCCGGTCTCGACACCGCGCTTCAACCTGATGTCCGTGCAGAAGTAGCGACGATCCGGGGGGATCCGGCCCGGCACCGGGCCGGATCCCCGCCGGTGCCGGCGGCGGAGGCGATCACGTGCTCCAGTACATCCTGAGGCGGCTCGTCTGGACGGTGGTGACCATCGCGGTCATCATCGCGGTCACCTTCCTCATCACCTACGCCATCCCCTCGGATCCGGCCCGGGTCATCGCCGGCCCCCACGCCACGCCGGAGACGCTGGCCTCCATCCGGGCGGCGCTGGGCCTGAACAAGCCGCTCCTGCTCCGCCTGGTCCTCTACTTCGGGCAGGTGCTGCAGGGCGACCTGGGCTACGACTGGGTGATGCAGCAGCCGGTGCTGACCATGATCCTCCAGTCGCTGCCGCCCACCGTCTACCTGGCGCTGGCTGCGGTGGTCTGCGAGCTCCTCATCGCCATCCCGATCGGCGTGGTGGCGGCGGTGCGGCGCAACAGCTGGATCGACCAGGTGACCCGGACGGCCAGCCTGGTCGGGGTGGCGCTGCCGGTCTACTGGGTGGGCTCGCTGCTCCTGCTCTATCTGGGGTATTACGCCGGCCTCTTCCCGCTGGGCGGCTACTCCGCGGCGGGGGTGGTCCTGCCCGCGCTCTCGGTGGGCGTGACGGGCGCGGCCGTCTACGTGCGCATCCTCCGTTCCAGCATGCTGGAGGTGATGCGGCTGGACTACGTGCGCACCGCGCGCGCCAAGGGTCTCGCCGAGCGCGCCGTCATCTGGCGGCACATCTTCCGCAACGCGCTCATCCCCGTGGTCACCTACCTGGGCATGGACCTGGGCTACCTGCTGGGCGGGCTGGTGGTGACGGAGTACGTCTTCAACTGGCCGGGCCTCGGCCTCCTGCTCAACCACGCCATCGGCAACGTAGACGGCGCCCTGATCATGGGGCTGACCATGTTCAGCGCCTCGGCCATCGTGGTGATGAACCTGGTGGTGGACATCGTCTACGCCTTCCTGGATCCCCGCATCTCCTACGCCTGATGTCGCCGGCGATCCCGGGGGTGGGCCGCGCGGCGGCGCCTCCGGCGCCGGGCCGGCGGATCTTTTCCGGCGGGCGCCCCGTCCAAAGGAAGCGAAGCCGGCCTTCCGACCGGGGCGACGGCGCCCGGGTCGCGAGTCTGTCCGAAGGCGGGGGGAAGGATGGTGCCGGAGGTGGGACTCGAACCCACACGCCCTGTCGGGCTCCCGATTTTGAGTCGGGCTCGTCTGCCGATTCCGACACTCCGGCGACGGCATGCAACGGTACGATAACATAGCGCCGGAGAGCGATCAACGAGCGCGCCCGCCGCGGCGGCGGGGGCGGCCCGGCCCGCCGGGGCGCCGGCCCCGGCGGCGCGCCCTGGAGGAAGGGACCCTGGACGACGCTCGCGAGCAGGCGCTTCTGGAGCGCGCCCGGGCGGGGGGCGTGGCCGCCTTCGAGGAGCTGATCCGGCCCGAGTTGGGCCGGGCCTACGCCACGGCCGCGCGCCTGGCGGGAAGGCAGGAGGCCGAGGACCTGGTCCAGGAGGCCGCCCTGCGCGCCTTCCGCTCGCTGGGCGGCTTCCGCGGCGGCTGCCGCTTCGGCACCTGGCTCTACCGCATCGTCGTCCACCTCTGTGCCGACCACGCGCGGCGGCAGGGACGGCGGGCGGGGCTCGTGGAACCGCTGGAGGCGGAGACCGCGGAGCCCCGGCCGCGCGGCACGGCCGGCGACCCCGAGGCGGAGCTGCTGGCGGCCGAGCGCCACCGCCTGGTGGAGGCGGCGCTGGCCTCGCTGCCGCCCGGCTACCGGCTGGTGGTCCTCCTGCGTGACGTGGAGGGCCTCTCTTACGAGGAAGTGGCGGAGCTGGCCGGCCTGCCGCTCGGCACGGTCAAGTCGCGCGTCTTCCGCGCCCGGCGCCTGCTGCGCCAGCGGCTGGCCGGCGCGGGCCTCCTGCCCTCCGTCCCGCGCGGAAGGGGGGTGGCGGAATGAACTGCGCGCAGTCGCGGGCGCTCTTGCCCTACCTGATCGACGGGGAGCTGCCCGAGCCGGAGCGGCTCGACCTGCGCGCGCACCTGACCGCCTGCCCCGCCTGCCGTCGCGAGGTGGAGGAGCTGGAGGCGGTGGGACGGCTGCTGGCCGAGCTGCCGCCTCCGGAGCCGCCACCCGGCCTGGAGGAGCGCCTCCACCTGCGCCTGGCCGCGGCGGCGGCCGGCGGCGGGCCCGGCCCGGAGGCGGGAGCCGTGCGGGACCTTCGGCCCGCGCGGCGTCCGCTGCTCCTCCTGGCCGGAGCCGCCGCCCTGGCCCTGGCCCTGGCGCTGGCCCTCCACCCCGGGCGCGCTGTCCATGCGCCCGTCGCCTCCCGGGCGTCGACCGCCTCCACCGCGCCGACGGCCGGCGGCGTCGCGGCGCCCGGTTCCGCCGCGGGATCCGGCTCCGCTTCGCAGGCGCCGGCAGCGGCGGCCGCGGCGCTCTTCGACCTGCGCGCGGCCGACCCCGCGGAGGCGGCGCGGGAGGCGGAGGCGCGCCTGGCCGGGCTGGGCCCGGTCGCGCGCGCAGAGGTGCTGCCCGGCAGCCAGGCCCTCAGCGTCCGCGTGGAGTACGCGCGGCCTGTGCGGGCCGAGGCCGTGCGCGACGCGCTGGGGCCGCTGGGTGCGGTCGCCGCCGGGACGGCGGAGGCCGCTGCGGGGCGGGCGGCCTCCGGCGAGAGGGCCGCGCCCCAGCTCTTCGCCTTGCCCTCCCCGACGGCCGCCCCGGCGGACGTGCTGAGCGTGGTCGTCCGCGTCCAGGCGGCCAGCTCCGGGGCGGAAGGCGCGCCCTGAGGCGGCCCCGCCGAGGCAGGCCCCGGGGGTGCGTCGGGCGTGACGGCGAGAGGGGAGCAGAGAGCGTGGACGAGGGGGAAAGGAGGAGAGCGGGGACGGCCGAGCAAGCGCCCACCATCGCCCTCCTGGACGGCCACAGCCTGGCCCACCGGGCCTTCTACGCCCTGCCGCCGCTGAGCACCAGCAGCGGGCAGCCGACCCATGCCGTCACCGGCTTTCTCAACATGCTCCTGCGCCTGGA
>JAIMAT010000065.1 GCA_023511835.1 Bacillota bacterium
CTGGAGGCGCTGGCCGAGCGGATGCTGCGCGAGCCGCCGCCGCTCCCCGAGTAGGCCGGCGGGCTGCGCAGGCCCCCGCCGGCATACCTATCCCCGGCGCAGGCGGCTCCTCCGGCGCCGGAGGGAAGGATCATGACCCGTCTCGGAGATCGCGCGGCGCCCGCCGCCCGCCCCCGCGGGGGGCGGGTGCCCCGGGCCTGGCTGCTCCTGCTGCTTCCGCTCCTGCTGGCGCCGCTGCTCCTCCGCCCGGTGCGGACGGTGGAGGTGGAGCGCCGCTCCCTGGGCGTGCTCCGCTGGGGGTCGGGCGCCGGCCAGGTCGGGCTCTACCGCGCGCTGGACGGTCTCTGGCGCGGCCCCACGGCGGTGGCCGCGGACGCCTCCGGGCGGCCGGCCGTGCTGGACGCCGTCCACCAGCGGCTGCTGCTGGCGACGGGCGCCGGAACGACCGGGGGCGGCGGCCGCTCCTCCGCTGCGGGTGGCGGCGGGACCGGGTGGAGGGAGGTGCCGCTGCCGGGCGGAGGCTGGTATACGGCGCTGGCTCCTCTGGCGGACGGGTGGCTGGTGGCCGACGGGAGAAGCGGTGCGCTTCTGGAGGTCCGCCCGGCGCTCTCCCCGAACGCGGTGCGCGCGCTCCTGGCCGCCCCGGACGGGCGGGAGACGCGCTGGCGGCGGATCCTCCTCCTCCGCGGTGGGCCGGGCGCCACGGTGGTCCTGGCCGGCGAGGGGGGCACGGGCTTCGTCCGGCGTCGCCTCTGGTTGCTCGAAAAAGGGCGCCTCGCCGCCGTCGCCGAAACCGGGATCCGGGCGCCCGGCGTGGAGGCGGGGGGCCTCATCCTCTCGGCGGCGCCGGCGGAGCAGGGGATCCTGCTCCTGGAAGGCGGCGCCTCGCCGCTCTCGCGGCAGCTCGTCCGGGTCGGCCCGCGCGGGCCCGCGACGCTCTTCACCCTGGAGCTCCGCTCGCCGCGGGAGACGGTCGACCTCCTGGGCGAGCTGCCCGGCCTGGGCTGGCTCCTCTGGCGCGCGCTGCCGGGCGGCCGGGCGACGCTGGAGCTGCGCGACGCCTCCGGCGCCCGCTCCTGGAGCGCCAGCGTGGCCGCGGGCCCGCCCGACCTCCTCCACCCCGCATGGCTCGAGGGGTCGCGGCTGCTCCTGCTGGAGCCGGGAAAGGAGGGGGTGCGCGTCGAAGAGTGGATCTTCGGCGCGCGCTGGGGCCTCGCCTGGCGCCGCTAGCCGGCGGGGCTGGCATAATGGACGCCGGGTGCGCGGGAGGTGGGTCGGGGTGGCGGCGCGCGTGGTGGTGACGGGCTTCCTGCCGGGAGGCGCGCTCGACCGCCTGGCGGAGGCGGTCGAGGTGGTCGGGCCGCCCGGCGAGGAGGTCGAGCGCAGAGGCTGGCTGCTGGAGGCGGTGGGCGAGGCCGACGGCCTGCTCTGCCTGCTGGTCGACCGCGTGGACCGGGAGCTGCTGGAGGCGGCACCCCGGTTGCGCGTGGTCTCCACCCTCTCCACCGGCGTCGACCACATCGACCTGGAGGCCTGCCGGGAACGCGGCATCGTGGTGGCCCATTCGCCGGACGTGCTGACCGAGGCGACGGCCGACCTGGCCTGGGCGCTGATGCTGGCGGCCGCGCGCCGTGTGGCCGAGGGCGACCGCCTGGTGCGCGCGGGCGGGTTCCGCGGCTGGCGGCCCGACCTGCTCCTGGGGACCGAGGTCTACGGGCGGACGCTGGGCATCGTCGGCCTCGGCCGCATCGGCCGGGCGGTGGCCAAGCGGGCCTCCGGCTTCGACATGAACGTGGTCTACTGGAACCGCACGGAGATCCACCCGATGGAGGACGAGTGGCTGGGCATCAGCCGCGTCGAGCTGGACGAGCTGCTGGCCAAGGCGGACTTCGTCAGCGTCCACCTGGCCTACACGCCCCAGACGCACCATTTCATCGGCCGCCGCGAGCTGGCGCTGATGGCGCCGCACGCCGTCCTCGTCAACACCTCGCGCGGGGCGGTGATCGACGAGGCGGCGCTGGCCGAGGCGCTGGAGGCGGGGCGGCCGGCGGCGGCGGGCCTGGACGTCTTCGAGCGCGAGCCGGAGGTGGAGCCCCGGCTGCTCCGCTTGCCGCAGGTCGTCCTCACCCCGCACATCGGCAGCGCCACCCGGCAGACGCGCGAAGCCATGGCCCGCCTCGCGGTGGACAACCTCCTGGCGGCGCTGGAGGGGCGGAGACCCGCGGCGGCGGTGGAGTAGCGGCCCGGGCGATCTCCCGGGCCGGAAAGGAGCGAGAGCGGGAGGATGACGGAGATCCGCAGAGTCGACGCCAACCCCCTGGAGGTGGAGGCGGACGCGCTGGTGGTGGGCGTCTACAGCGACGGCGACCGCCTGGACGCCAGCGCGCGGGCGGTGGACCGGGCGACGGGAGGCCTCGTGGAGCGATGGCTGGCCGAGGGCAGGATGCGGGGCCGCCTGGAGGAGACGGCCGTCCTGCCGGCGGCGGGCGGCCTGCGCGCGCCGCTCCTCGTCCTGGCGGGCCTGGGCAGGCATGCCGATCTGGACGGCCTGGCGCTCCGCCGGGCGGCCGCCCGGGCCGCCCGGGCCGCCCGCGGGGCGGGTGCGCGCCGGCTGGCGAGCACGCTCTATGGCGCCTTCCTGGGCGACGACGAGGCGGCGGGGGCCCTGGTGGAGGGGACGCTCCTGGGGCTCGACCGCTTCCTGGCCTACAAGGGGCGCGAGGACGAGGAAGCCCCCCGCGGGGAGGAGCCCGAGATCTTCCTCCTCCTGGCGGAGGCGGCGCGCGAGGAGGCCGTCCGCCGCGCTGAGGTGCTGGCCCGCGCCACCCTGCTGGCGCGCGAGCTCGCCAACGAGCCCGCCAACCAGCTGCCGCCGCGGCGCATGGCCGAGCGCGCCCAGGCGGTGGCGGCTGATGCCGGGCTCGAGTTCACGGCCCTGGACGAGGTCGAGATGGAGCGCCTGGGCATGGGTGCGCTCCTGGGCGTCAACCGGGGCAGCCACGAGCCGCCGCGCCTGATCGTGCTCCGCTACCGCTCGGGCCGGCCGGAGGCGCCGCTCCTGGCCCTGGTCGGCAAGGGGATCGTCTTCGACTCGGGCGGCATCTCGCTCAAGCCGGCGGCGGGCATGCATGAGATGAAGATGGACAAGTCCGGCGCCGCCGACGTGATCGGCGCGATGCAGGCGATCGCGGCGCTCAAGCCGCCGCTGGACGTGATCGGCGTGGCGCCCGTGACGGAGAACATGCCGGGCGGCGGCGCCCAGCGCCCGGGCGACGTGGTGCGGGCCATGAACGGCACCACCATCGAGGTGCTCAACACCGACGCGGAGGGGCGCCTCGTCCTCGCCGACGCCGTCGCCTACGCGGCAGGCCAGGGGGCGCGCTGGATCGTCACGGTGGCCACGCTGACCGGCGCGGTGGTGACGGCGCTCGGCCACGAGGCTGCCGCCATCCTGGGCAACGACCGGCGCCTGATCGAGACGGTGCTTGAGGCGGGGCGTGCCAGCGGCGAGCGCTACTGGGAGCTTCCCTCCTGGCGGGAGTACCGCCGGCTCTACGCCAGCGACGTGGCCGACCTGGCCAACGTCGCCCCGCGCGACGCGGGCGCGGGCACCATCGTGGGCGGGCTTTTCATAGGCGAGTTCGTGGGCGAGGCCGCCTGGGCCCACCTGGACGTGGCCGGCACGGCCTGGGTGGAGAAGCCCGAGGCGCTGACCGAGGCGGGTGCCACAGGCTTCGCCACGCGCACGCTGGCGCTCCTGCCGGAGCGGCTGGCCGCGCAGATCTGAGGCCGCCGGCGGGGCGGCGGAGGCGACCCGCGGCCGCCTCCCTCCCGCCCGCCGGTGCAGGCGACCGCCGGAAACGGCGGACGAGGAGGGAGGGTGCCGTCATGGCCGCCGAGAGCCGCTACGTCGAGGTGAGCCGGGAGGAGCCCATCGCCGTCCTGGCGCTCAACCGCCCCGAGGTGCTCAACGCCCTCAACTTCGAGGTGATGCGCGAGCTGGCCGACCGCCTGGAGGAGCTGGACGCGGACCCGGCCATCGGCTGCGCCGTGCTCACCGGAAAGGGGAGGGCCTTCGCCGCCGGCGCCGATATCGGCGAGATGGCCGGGCTGGGCGTCGTCGATCTGATCGACCGCCAGCCCTTCTCCGTCTGGCAGCGCATCGACCGGATCCGCATGCCGATCGTCGCCGCCGTCAACGGCTACGCCCTGGGCGGCGGGCTGGAGCTGGCCATGAGCTGCGACATCATCCTGGCGGCGGCCTCGGCCCGCCTCGGCCAGCCCGAGATCCAGCTGGGCATCATCCCCGGGGCGGGCGGGACGCAGCGCCTGCCACGGCGCATCGGCCGCTACCGCGCCAGCGAGTGGATCCTGACCGGCGCCCGCTACACGGCCGAGGAGGCGCTGGCTGCGGGCCTGGTCAACCGCGTCGTGCCCGACGAGCAGCTGCTGGAGGCGGCGCGCGAGCTGGCGCGGAGCATCGCGGCGCGGCCGCGGCAGGCCGTCCGGGCCGCCAAGGAGGCGCTGCGGGCCTCGGAGAGGCTGCCGCTGGACGAGGGGCTGCGCCTGGAGCGCCACCTCTTCGAAGAGCTCTTCGCCACCCAGGACAAGCAGGAAGGCATGCGCGCCTTCCTGGAGAAGCGCGAACCGAGGTTCACCGGGCGATGAGACCGCCGGCGCGGCGCGCGCTGCTGGCCGGCGCCCTGGCCGTTCTCCTCCTGGCGGGCGCCTGCCAGGGCGGCGGGGGGCGGAGCTCGCGCGCGCCCGCCGGCTCCCCGGTGGGGGCCGGGGAGCCGGCCCCCGCCGCCGCGGGCCCGCCTGCCGCGCCCGCTGCGCCCGCGCTGGGCGGTCTCTTCGCCGTCACCGTCGACAACCAGGCGGGCGCCCGCCCGCAGAGCGGGCTCGACCAGGCGGAGATGGTCTGGGAGATCCCGGCCGAGGGCTACATCACGCGCTTCGAGGCCTTCTTCCAGAGCCGGGCGCCGGGGCGCATCGGCCCCGTCCGCAGCGCGCGCCCCTACTTCGCCTCCGTCGCCGCCTCCTTCGGGGCCGTCCTGGTCCACGCGGGGGGCAGCCAAGCCGGTTTCGCCGCCATCCGGAACCTGGGCCTGGAGCAGCTGGACGGGCTCTTCCCGCCGGGCGACCGCTACTTCTGGCGGGACAGCTCGCGGGCGGCACCGCACAACCTCTACACGTCCGGCGACCTGCTTCTCCAGGCGGCCTCCCGGCTCGGCCTCCGCACCCGTCGCCTGGACCTTCCCACGGGCCCGCAGCCGCCCGGTGGAAAGGCGGCCCCCCGGCTCGACCTCCACTATCTGACCGGCGGCCTCGACCGGAACGTCGTCCGCTGGCTCTACCGGGACGGGGCGTACGAGCGCTGGCTGAACGGGGAGCCCTTCCGCACCCGCGAGGGCGCCCAGGTCCGGGCGGGCGACGTGGTGGTGCTCTTCACGGACATCCGGCTCCTGCCCGGAGCCGAGGGATACCTGCAAGTCCGCCTGACCGGTTCGGGTGCCGCCTGGTTCCTGCGCGACGGGCGGTTCTGGGAGGGGCGCTGGAGCCGCTCCTCCGATACGGCGCCCTTCAGCTTCGAGGTCCGCTCGGGGGATGGCTGGCGACCCTTCGCATGGGCGCCAGGCGCCATCTGGGTGCAGGTGGTCGGCGACCCGCGGGCTGCGAGCCTCGGATCGCCCGGGCCAGCGCCAGGAAGCTGAGCCCGAGCGTCACCCCCGATCCGGCGGCGAAGGCGATGAGCGGCCCCGCTTCCCCCACCCTCGGATCGCCCGTCAGGAGCCAGAGCAGCGCCAGCCGCACCGCCAGGCCCGCCGTGCCGTTGGCCAGCACGGCGCCCGTCCGGCCCAGCCCGTTGAGCGCCGAGCTGAAGATCTGCCCGACGTAGAGCAGCGGCGCCGCCGGGACCAGCCAGAGCAGCAGGGGTGCCACCGTCGCCTGCCCGTACAGCAGCCGGGCGACGCCGGCCGGGGCCGCCAGCAGGAGAAGCGAGGTGGCCAGGCCGATGACGGCGGCCAGAAGGGCGTAGAGCGTCAGCTGCCGGCGCAGCGAGGCAGGACTCCTCGCCTCGCTGGCCGCCGAGACGCCCGAGAGCGTCATCACCGCCAGCGGGTAGACGGCCACCATGGGCAGGTAGAGCACGGGCAGGGCCATGCCGACGACGCGGCCGTAGGCCGCCACGGCCGCGGCCGGCGCCAGGCCGGCCCGCTCCAGCCGGCGCGGGATCAGGACGGCGTCCAACGTCGAACTGAGCGCCCCCGTCAGGCTGACCACCATCACCGGCAGCGAGAGCCGGGCCAGCTCTCCCCGCCGTACCCCCCGGCCGGCGGGCCGCCAGGGAAGCGGCCGTGCCGTGCGGCGGCGGTAGGCGAGCACATAGACGGCCAATCCGGCCGCCTCGCCCAGGGCGACCCCGAAGACGGAGCCGGTCACCACGGCCGCCAGGCCACGGGGGAGGAGCAGCCGCGCCAGCGCAAGGACGGCCGCCGCGTGGACCAGCTGCTCGGCCAACTGCGCTATAGATGGAGTTTCCAGGTCATCCAGACCCTGGAAGTAGCCGCGCAGGAGGCCGCTGGGCACGGCGATCAGAAGGGCCAACGGCATCCAGCGCAGCGCCCCCGCCGCGCGCCCCTCCTGCAGCAGGCGCTGGGCCAGCCAGGGGGCGGTCCACCAGAGGCCGGCGGCCGCCACGACAGCGACCGCCACGGCCAGGCGAAGCGCCTCGCGCAAGGTTCGCTCGATGCTCCGCTCGTCCGACCGCGCGCGCCCCTCGGCTACCAGCTTGGCGACGCCCGTGGGGAGCCCCAGGCTGGCCACGATCACCGCCAGGTAGTAGACCGGCATGGCCATCTGCAGGAGGCCGATGCCGGTCTCGCCGACCAGCCTGGCCAGGAAAAGGCGGTAGAGGGCGCCGAGGGCACGCGAGACAAGGCCGGCGAGGAGGGAGGCCATGGCTCCGCGCAGGAGCCGGTAGCGCAACGGCTTCCCTCCTTCGTCGGAAGCTCAGCGGGCGCCGGTCGCGCCCAGCGGGGCGGCGTCCCCGCGAGCTTCCTCCCCGTCGGATTGGCCGCCTCGCTGGGATTCGTATGCCCTGCGCAAGCCCTCCATGCCCTCGAAGAGCGCCCGCTCGCCGTAGATCCAGCGGAGCAGGCTGGGCACCTCGGACTTGATGGTCTCCGTGGTCAGCTCGCGGCCCCGCGATCGGAGGAGGTCGAGCTGGCGAAAGACGGTCTCCCGGATCTCCTCCGGCGTACTTCCCCAGCGGATGCGCTGGCGCGCCGGGCGGCGCGACGCCTCGGAGGCCGCCGCCTCCCCCTGCTCCAGGCGCTCCAAGCGGCGCTCGACGAGGGCCAGGCGGTCGGCCAGCGGGCCGACGGAGGTGCGCAGCAGGTCGGCGACGGCGTCCAGCGTCCGCTCCACGGCCAGGCGGTAGCTCTGGAACTCCTCTTCCATGCGGGCCAGGAGGACGCGCTTGAGGGCCGGGGCCTCCTCCAGCGTACGCACGAGAAGGAGGGGATCGACCGGCGGGCGCCCCCGCTCCAGGCTCCCGGTATCCGTCGCTTTCACCCCCTTTCATGGGCAGACGGTTCCCATCTCTTCCAATGCTCCTGAGAGGAGAGAAATATACACGGCTGCGCGCGCCGGGCCGGAAGCCGGCCGTGTCGTCTCTTGACGCCGGGGGGTACCCACCCTAGAATCCTCCGTGTTGGGTCCAAGCGGCCCGCGTGCCGCCGGCCCGCCAATCAGGAACCTAGTTTCGCTTAAAGGGTTGGGGCAGTGCCGCCCGACTTCTTCCCCCGTGGCGAAAACGATGGTCCCGGCCAGCCTGAAAGGGCTGGAAGCGCTGCACAAAGGGGGGCTTTTCTCATGGATGGGGTCTTTCACGACACCGTCGGGCACCACATCTTGCTCGACGTGTGGGGTGTGCCGTTCGAGACGTTGAACGACCTCGACGGCATGCGCGACCTTCTCCGCGAGGCGGCCCGGATCAGCGGGGCGACCGTGGTGGAGGAGACCTTTCATCGCTTCCCGGTGCAGGGACTGAGCGGGGTCCTGGTGCTGGCCGAGTCGCACATCTCGGTGCACACCACGCCGGAGCACGGCTATGCCTCGTTCGACGTTTTCACCTGCGGGGAGAACATGCGCCCCTCCGAGGCGGCCCGCTACCTGATCGAGGCACTGCCCACCAGCCGGTACTATCTGCGCGAGTTCGTCCGCGGGACGGAGGCGGGCATCGTCGAGGCCGCCCTTCCCCAGCCGGTGGCAGCCAGCGCCGCGGCGCGATAGCGGAGGGGCCGCGCGGATCCCCGGAGAACGTGGCGCGGGGCGCCGGCAGGGACCGGCGCCCCGCCTTTTGTGCGCCGGCGGCCGCGGAGGCCGGCGGCTCGCCGGGGGAGGCCCCCGGGAAGGAACCGCCCTTCCCGGGGGGAAGCTCTCTCGGCGGGAAGGGGCGGTGGCGTGGACTGGCTCTTCGAGATCCCCCGCCGGCGCAACTGGGTGCTGGCGCTGATCGGGATCAACTTCGTGGGCTCGCTCTACGGCTTCTACTGGTATGCGCCCCAGCTGGCCGTGACGCCCTGGTGGCAGTGGATCGTGGTACCCGACTCGCCCACGGCCAGCCTCTTCTTCACGCTGGCACTGACGGGTCTGGCGCTGGGGCGAAGGTGGCGCTGGCTGGAGGGGCTGGCCGCGGTCAACCTGATGAAGTACGGCCTCTGGACGGTGGCCATCTTTGTGCAGTTCGCCTGGGTCCACGGCTGGCTGCCGGCGGAAGGGCTCCTGCTCGGCCTCTCGCACGCAGGCATGGCGCTGGAGTCCTGGCTCTTTCTGCGCGTCTACCGGCCGGGAGCGGCCGCCGGCCTGCTGGGCGCCGGGTGGACGCTCCTCAACGACGTGACCGACTACCTGGCGGGGAACCTCCACCCCACGCTGCCCGACCCCGCGGCGCTTCCCTTCGCCCGGGAGGCAGCGCTCGTTCTCTCGCTCGTTTCCATCCTCTACTTCCGGGCGGTGGCCGGCGGAGGGCTCACCCCTCTGGCGGACGGCCGGCCCGTCAGCCTGGTCGGTCCGCCGCCCGCGAGGAGCCGGGGGAGGTGAGGCCGGTGGAACGGCCGCGGCTCTACACGCGCACGGGTGACGGCGGCGAGACGGGCCTGGTGGACGGCAGCCGGGTTCCCAAGTCCTCGCCGCGCGTGGAGGCGTACGGGAGCGTCGACGAGCTGAACGCGGCGCTGGGGGTGGTCCTGAGCGAGGAGACCGGCGGGCAGCTGGCCGCTACGCTCCGGCGCGTGCAGGGAGAGCTCTTCGTGGTGGGCGCGCGCCTGGCGACGCCGCCCGGCGCCGGCGCCCGCGGCCTCCGCCTGCCGGAGCTGCCTGCGGAGGCGGTGGCGCGGCTGGAGGCCGAGATCGACCGGCTGGAGGAGGGCCTGGAGCCGCTCCGCCACTTCATCCTGCCCGGCGGCGGGCGAAGCGGGGCGCTCCTCCACCTGGCCCGGACCGTCTGCCGGCGCGCCGAGCGGGCGGTGGTCCGCCTGGCGGAGAGCGAACCGGTAGAACCCGAGATCGTCCGCTACCTCAACCGCCTTTCCGACTACCTCTTCGCGGCAGCCCGGGCGGCCAACCGGCGTGACGGACGCCACGAGGCCGCCTGGCCCGGCGCCGGGGAGGGGGCTTCACCCTCACCCTGAGCCCCCGCCCGGGGCGGGCTGCTCGTCGTTGGGCGGGTAGTCGGGGCGGCCGCGGGGGTCGTCGCGCGCCGCCGGCGCCTGGCGGAGGAGCTCGCCCAGCGGCACCAGCCGGTAGCCTCGCGCCTTCAGTTCGGCGAGGAGGGTGGGCAGCGCCACGGGCGTGTCGGGAGCCGAGTCGCTGGCGTGGAAGAGCAGGATGGCGCCGGGAAAGATCAGCGAGGTGACGCGGCGGACGATGGCCTCCGCCCCCGGCCGCTTCCAGTCCAGGCTGTCCACCGACCAGATGACCGTCTCGTAGCCCAGCCGGCGGGCGGTCTCCACCACCATGGCGTCGTAGGCGCCGTTGGGCGGCCGCAGGAAGCGCGGCCGGACGTCGACGACGCTCCGGATGTCCCGCTCGGCCACGGTCAGGTTCTGCCTCACCTGCTCGGGGGTCAGCCGGTCCAGGTCCACGTGCTGGTCGCCGTGGCTGGCGATCTCGTGCCCCTCCGCCACCATGCGGCGCACCAGGTCGGGGTGTTCCCGCGCCCAGAAGCCGGAGAGGAAGAAGGTGGCGTGGACGCCGTACTGCTTGAGGACGTCCAGCACCTGCGGCGCCACCTTCGACCCCCAGCTGATGTCGAAGGTGAGCGCGGCCACGCGGCGCGTGGTGCGCGCATAGAAGATGGGACGGGCG
This sequence comes from Bacillota bacterium, assembly GCA_023511835.1. Lineage (NCBI taxonomy): Bacteria > Bacillati > Bacillota > Bacillota bacterium. The sequence continues at coordinate 10,375 of JAIMAT010000065.1, forward strand.
GCGGGCGGTCCCCCGGGAGCGGGCGCGATCACTTCCTCGTGCTCCGCGACGGGAGGCTCCGCCGGCCTGGCGGGCGGCACGCCGCCCGCCAGGCGGAGGCCGAAGGCGCCCGCCAGGAGGAGGGCCAGGGCCACCGCCAGGGTGCGCCGGCGGAGGACGAGAAGGGTGGACGGGAGGTGGATCCACCGCTCGCGGGCACGTCGCACGCCTCCACCTCCCCGGGAATGGTATGGGCCTCGCCCTTGGCGGATGCGCGACCGGGATGATACATTGGGTGACAAATTTCACAAGCCCGTACGGGCGGGGGGCGGGGACGACGACCCGAGAGGACGAGGCGATGCTCCTGACGCCGGGGCCGGTACCGGTCCCGGCCACCGTGCGTGAGGCGGCGGCGCGGCAGGTGATCAACCACCGCGGCGCCGCCTTTCGCGAACTGTACGGTTCGGTGCGCAACCGGCTCCTGCCGCTCTTCGGGGGCGACGGCGACCCCTTCGTCTTCCCCGGGAGCGGCACCGGCGCCCTGGAGGCGGCCGTGGTCAACTTCTTCTCCCCGGGCGAGCGGGTGGCGGCGGTGGTGATGGGCGAGTTCGGCCAGCGCTGGGCCTCCATCGCGGCGGCCTTCGGCCTGCGCGTGGAGCGCTTCGAGGTCGAGTGGGGAGGGGCGCCGGCGGCCGCGGCGCTGGCGGAGTGGCTCGACCGGACCGGGCCCTACGCGGGCCTGCTGGTCACCTACAACGAGACCTCGACGGGGGCGGCCGTCGACCTGGAGGCGGTCGGCCGGCTGGCGAGGGAGCGGAGCCTGCCGCTGCTGGTCGACGCGGTCAGCGCGCTGGGTGGCATGC
>JAIMAT010000066.1 GCA_023511835.1 Bacillota bacterium
GGGGCCGAGGAGGGCGGCGCGCCAGGCGAGCTCCGCCAGGTGCTCCACGAGGAGGGCTCGGGCGTAGGCCTCCTCCAGCGAGCGGCCGGTGGCGAGGGCGCCGTGCTGGCGCAGGAGGAGGGCGTGGCCCTCGCCCAGCGTGGAGGCGGCCAGCTCGGCCAGCTCCTCGCTGCCGTAGAGGGCGTAGCGCGGGGTGACCGGCACCTCGGTGACGCCCAGGGCGGCGATGGTGTAGTGGACGGGCGGGATGGGGCGGCCGGCGACGGCCAGCGTGGTGGCGAAGGGCGAGTGGGTGTGGACGATGGCGGCCACGTCGGGGCGGCGGCGGTAGACGGCGAGGTGCATGGGCAGCTCCGAGGAGGGGCAAAGCCCGCCCTCGACCGTCCTGCCGGCCAGGTCGACCAGCACCACGTGGTCGGGCTCCATGCGCTCGTAGTCGACGCCGCTGGGGGTGATGGCGACGAGGGCGGCGGCGCCCTCGCCCAGGCGGAGGCTCAGGTTGCCCGAGGTGCCGGTCACGAGGCGGTCGCGGAGCAGGCGCCGGGCGTGGTCGACCAGGGCGGCGCGGGCGGCGTGCACTTCCTGTTGCGAGGGTTCCGTCTCCCCCCACCTCCGGGCCGTGATGGTCGGGTTCTTCGCAGCGCGGGCCGGCGCTCCCTGCCGGAGGCCGGCGTGGTCGGCTGCTTCCAGCGATGGAAGGGTCTGGGCGGAAAGCCCCGAAGAGCTACCCGATCGCCCCACAGGAGGTGTGCCGATGCGGAGCAGCGGATCCTTCTCGCCTCGTCCCCGCGGCCGGCTCGGCCGCCCGCTCGCGCTGGTGCTGGCGCTGGCGCTCCTCGTCGCCCCGGCCTGGGCAGGCGGCGCCCTTCCGGTCGCCGGCGCGGCCGGCGCCCAGGGCTACCAGCCCTCGGCCCTCTACGCCTGGCCGCCCGTCCAGAGCTGGCTCTTCGCGCACGGTTCGGACTTCTACGTGCTCTCCTGGCTGGGTGCGCAGTTGGTGGTGACGCGCGTCGACGCCGCCGGCGACCTGCAGCGCGTGGCCTCGCTGCCCGTGCCGGCCACGGACGCGAGCGGCACCGTGCAGCAGGCGGCGATGGCCTGGGATGCGACCGGCAGGGGCTGGCTGGCGCTCGAGGTGGTTCCCTCGAGCGCAGGAAGCCCGCCCGACTACGGGAGCGTCTACGCCGGCCCGCTGGACAGATCGCTGGCGCGGATCGGCGACGGGGCGCTCGATCCCAACACCATCTTCTGGACGAGCGGCTCGCAGCTCTACCTACGCGTGCTGGTGCCGAGCGGGCAGCCGCACAGCTTCCTGGTGACCGACTACGAGCCGGCGGGTGCGGGCTGGCAGAAGGCGGAGGAGGCGCCGCAGGCGCCCCGCCTCTCCGGTGCCCTGGCGGCCGCGGCCTGGCTGGGCGACGCCCTCTACGCGCTGGAGATCCAGAGCCCGGGCGCGCAGGAGGGGCCGGTCACCCCCCAGCCCTCCGACGTAGTAGAGGCGGTGCGCGTCGCCGCCGACGGCGGCCGAGACGACCTGGGCAGCCCGGGAACATACGGCCAGGGCGAGTGGAAGCTGGCGCTGGCCGGCGGGCAGCTGGTGGCGCTGCACTACGATCCGGCCGGGACGCAGGCGACGCTCTACCGGCAGGGGGCCGGGGGCTGGGCGCAGGAGACGCTCGACCTGGGCCTCCTGGCGCCGGGCGTCGCGGTCCGGAGCTGGCTCGTCACCTCCTTCGCCGGGACGGAGGACGGCCGCCTGGGCGCCGCGGTGCAGGCGGTGGACACCGCGGGCCGGACGGGCTTCTACGTGGCCCTCCTGGCGCCGGGGGGCGGGACGGGCGCGGTGCGTGTGGTTCAGGTGGACCTCCAGCAGCTGGCGGGCGGCCCGGGTGGGCCCGCTTCCTTCCAGCACCGGATCCGGCTGGTGATCGGGCAGCGGACGGCGCTGCGCGACGGGCAGCCGTTCACGCTGGAGGCGGCGCCGTTCGTGCGCGGCGGGCGGACGCTCCTCCCCGTCCGCTTCGTCAGCGAGGCGATGGGCTTCCAGGTGGGCTGGGAGCCCGGGACGCGGACCGTCACCATCGCCGGCAACGGGGTCCAGATCCGCCTGGTGGTGGGTTCCACCACCGCCCAGGTCGACGGGCGGCCGGTCCAGCTGGACGTGCCGCCGGTCATCGTGGCGGGCCGGACCTTCGTACCGGTCCGCTTCGTCGGCGAGAGCCTGGGCGCCCGGGTCGGCTGGGATCCGCAGGCGCGGGCGGTGACCGTGGAGTGGTGACTTCCTGAGGGCTCGGGGCGGCCGCTGCGGGACGGGCGGGCTGGACGGGCCCGCCCGGTGCTAGGATCGCCGGCGTCCCCGGGAGGTGGTGACCGGCGGTGGCCGCGCTGCTGGAGGTTCGCGATCTCCGCTACGCCTACGGCGCGTACCGGGCGGTGGACGGCGTCTCCTTCGACCTAGCCGGCGGCGAGCTGGTGGCGCTGGTGGGCCGGAACGGGGCCGGCAAGTCGACGCTGCTGGAGTGCCTGGCCGGCTGGCGGCGGCCGGAGGGGGGCGAGGTGCGCCTCCGGGGGCGGCGCCTGGAAGAGGACGAGACCGCCTACCGCTCGGGCGTCCTCCTGGTCCCCGACACCCCGCCCTTCTACGAGGAGCTGACGGCCTGGGAGCACCTGGCCTTCGTGGCCCGGCTGCGGCGCCGGCCGGAGGCGGAGTGGCAGGCGGAGGCCGAGCGGCTCCTGCGCGGCCTGGCGCTCTGGGAGCAGCGGCACGGCTACCCCTACGCCTTCTCCCACGGCATGCGCACCAAGCTGGCCGTGGCCGCCGCGCTGGTCGCCCGCCCGGAGCTCCTCCTGCTGGACGAGCCCTTCGGGCCCCTGGACCCCATCTCGGCCGCCGAGCTGGCGGAGGAGCTGGCGGCCTACGTGGCGGGCAGCGAGGCCGCGGGTTGCCCGCGCTCCGTCCTCCTCTCCAGCCACCGCCTCCCCGAGGGCGTCCGGCCGGCGCGCCTCCTCGTCCTGGAAGGCGGGCACCTGCTGGCCGACGGCAGCCCCGCCGCGCTGGGCCGTCGCTTCGGGCTGGCGGAGGAGGAGCCCGACGCCGACGCCGTCCTCCGCGCGGCCCTCCGGGCCGCACGAAGGGAGCGGCCGTGAGCGCCGCCGGCACGCGGCGCGCGGGCGGCGCGGCTCCCGCTCCGCTGCGCCTCCTTCTCGGGTTGCGCGGACGCCAGGCCCGGGCCGAGCTGCGCTATTGGGGCCGGGTGCTGGGACTCCTCGGCCAGGAAGGCGACCTGGCGCGGGGCTTCGCCGGGGTCTACCGCCTCTACGTCCTCCTCCTGCTCGCCGCCTGGCTGGTGCTGGCCTGGGAGGCGCTCCTCTCGGCCGCGGCGGAGGCGCACGCGACGCTCCCTCCCCTCCTCCGGTCCGTGCTGGCCGACCTGGTGCCGGGGCTCGTCTTTCTGGGGCAGCTGGCCCTGCTGGGGATGGCGCTCGTGCGCAGCCCGATCCCCATGCGCGCCGCCGACCTGGCGCTGCTGGCGACGTCGCCCGTCTCGCGCCGCGCCTGGCTGGCCGTCGACTTCGCGCGCACGCTGCTCCAGCGCGGGGCCCTGGCGGCGCCGGCCGGCGCGGCGTTAGCCGTCCTGCTGACGGGCGATTACGCGGCCGCCTGGGCGGGGACGGCGGGCGCGCTCCTCCTGCTCCTCTTCGCCGAGGCGCTGGCCTGGGCCGCCGGGCTGGCCCGGCTGGCCACGGCCCGGCGGGCGGTGCACGCGGGCCTCTGGCTCGTGCCGGCGGCGGCTCTCGCCTCCGCTTTCGCCCCGGGGCCGGGCGTCCGCTGGCCCGGCCTGCTCTTCCTGCGGGCGGTGGGGGCGGCGCACGGGACGGCGGCCGCGGGCGGCGGCGCGCTGGCCATCCTGGCGCTCCTGGACCTGGCGGGGGTCGCGCTCTTGCTGGCGGCGGCGGGGGCGATGGACATCCGGCTGGCCGCCGAGGCGGCGGCGGTCGATCTCGAGGCGGGCGACATGCGGGCGCTGCGCTGGCTCGATCCGGCCGTGGCGCAGCGGTGGCGCCGGCGGTTGGCGCTCCGCTCGGCTCGGCCGCGGGGGCGGCTGCCCGCGGCGCGGGGCTGGTGGGCGCTGCCGGCGCGGGTGGGGATCGGCTGGCTGCGCCAGCCGGGGCGGCTCCTGGGGCTGCTGGCCGCGGGCGGCTGGCTCCTGGGCGCCACCGGCCTGGTGATGCGGCCCGAGGCGCGCGGCGCCTGGCTGGCCTGGCTCCTCCTCTGGCTGGTGCGCCCGCCGCGCGCCGTGGTCGACGGGCTGGAGGAAGCGCAGGAGCCCTTCCTGCGCGGCCTCGTCCCGCTGCGGCCCGCGGCGCTCCTGGCCGGCGGCCTCCTCCTCCCCGCCCTGGTGCTGGCGCTCCTGGGCGCGCCGCTGGCCGCGCTGCTCGGCGCCGCGGCCGGCGCGCTCCTGAGCCTCCTCCTCTACTGGGCGCTCCTGCTCCTGGCGGCTCTCTCGCAGGGCCTGGGCGTCCTGGGGAGCGAGCTGGGCGGCTGGGCGGGGCGGGCGCAGGCCGAGCTGCTGGCGGGGCTCCTGGGCTTCGGCGCCGTCCTCCTGCTGGGCGCCCAGGCGGGCTCGCTGTCGGGCGCTCTCCTGGCGGCGCTCCTCGCCGACCTCCTGCTGGCGGCCCTCTGGTGGCGTGCGGGCGGGCGCACCGGGCCGGGGGCGGCGGACCGGGGCGAAGGCGGCTAGGCTCCCTTCCGCGATAGCGCCGCCCTGCCGTCTCCGGCAGGAAGCGCGGCCCGCCGTACCGCGCCGGGCGCCTCAGAGCCCGAAGGCACGCCGGAGCTCCTCCAGATGGTGCGGGCGCAGCGCCTCGCGCCAGCGGAGGGCGACCGGCACCAGCCGGTTGGCGAACTCCAGGCGCCGGGGAGCGGGCAGGCCTCGCGTCAGGGCGTAGAGGTAGGCCGCGTCGAAGGCGTCGCCGGCGCCGGTGGAGTCGGCCAGCGGCTCGGCCGTGGCGGGCGCGTAGAGCGTCTCCTCCCCGCCGGCCGGCCGGAGCGCCGAGCCGGCGGAGCCCAGCTTGAGCACCACCTCGCCCGGGCAGAGGGCGGCGAGGGCCGAGAGCAGCGCCTCGACGCCTTCGCGGAGGTCCTGTACGCCAAGGGGGCGCGGCCCGGCCGCCGCCGCCTCCGGGGAGGGCCGGAGGCCCGCCAGCGCGGCCGCCTCCAGCAGGTTGGGGAAGAAGAGGTCGCTCTCCGCCAGGAGCGTGCGGTGCAGCTCGACCCGCTCGGGCGGCCAGCCGGCCGGGTCCCAGCCGGTGTCGACGGCCACGCGGCCGCCCCCGGCCCGGAAGCGGCGCGCCAGCGCGGGCAGCTCCGCCAGGAGCGCGCCGGGCAGGAGGCAGGTACCGTTGAGGAAGAGCCAGCGGTACCGCCCCCGCTCCAGGCTCTCGGCCACCTGCGCCGTGGTCAGGGTGGCGAAGGCGCCCAGATGGGTGACGAAGGCGCGTTCGCCGTCCTCGCGCAGGAGGGCGAGCGAGAGGCTGGTCGGCCGCTCCGCCAGCAGCCGGACGCCGCGCAGGTCGGCGCCCAGCGCCTCCAGGGCTGCCAGCACGCGGCGCCCCTCGTCGTCCGCGCCCAGCACCGAGACGGCGCCCCAGGGGAGGCCCAGCGCGGCGAAGACGGCACCGGAGTTGGTGACCGGACCGCCGGGGCGCGAGGTGCGGAGGTCGACCAGCACTTCCTGGCCGAAGGCGGGCAGCGAGGCGAGCGGCCCCAGCCCCAGGTCGACGCCCAGGTGGCCCACCAGCAGCACGCCGTTCCCGTCGCTCCTCACCGCCGACCCCCTCGCTAGCCCTTGACCGCGCCCGTCAGCAGGCCGGAGATGATGTAGCGCTGCAGCAGGAAGGAGATGAGCACCGGCGGGATGGCGGCGAGCACGCCGCCCGCCGTCATCATGCCGTAGTCCACCATGTACTGGCCGCTGAACTCGGCGATGGCCACCGGGAGCGTCTTGGCGGCCACGCTCGAGGTCATGATGAGCGCGTAGAGGAACTCGTCCCAGGCCAGCAGGACGGAGAAGATGGCCGTGGTCACCAGGCCGGGCACCGCCAGCGGGAGAAGGACGCGCACCAGCGAGCCGAGCCGCGTGCAGCCGTCCACCAGGCTGGCTTCCTCGATCTCCGCCGGGATCGCCTCGAAGTAGCCGCTCATCAGCCAGATGACGTAGGGCGTGATGAACGAGGAGTAGACCAGCGCCAGCCCCCAGACCGTGTCGCGCAGATGGAGCTGGCCGAGGATGAAGTACATGGCGACCACCAGCGCGATGGGCGGCAGCATGTACGTGGCGAGGAAGAGCAGGCGCAGGCTCCCCTTGCCGCGGAAGCGGAGGCGGGCGAAGGCGTAGGCGGCCAGGATGCCCACCGCCATGGAGAGGAGCGTGGAGAGGAAGGCCACCACCGAGCTGTTGACCAGCGCGCGGCGGAAGGTGTACCCGCTGGAGACCGGGTCGCTGGAGGTGAAGATGGTGACGTAGCGCGAGAAGTCCAGGTGGCGCGGGATCCAGTGGAGCGGCCGCGAGAGCAGGTCGACGTTGGGCGAGAGGCTGGAGATGAGGAGCCAGGCGAACGGCGCCAGGATCCAGACCGCCACGGCGGCGGCGGCCAGGTAGGTCAAGAGCGGCGCGAGAAGCTTGCGCAGTTGCAACCCCTCCCCCTCCGTCCCTCCGGCGGCGGTCCCGCCCGGCGGCGCCTCACTGGGCGGGCCGCAGCAGGCGTACGTAGCCCACCGAGAGCAGCAGGATGAAGAGCGCGATCAGGTACGAGATGGCCGCGCCCTTGCCGAAGAGCAGGCTCGAGAAGGCCTGGGTGTAGGCGTAGTAGGCGATGGTCATGGTCCCGTCGCCCGGGCCTCCCCGGGTCATGATGTAGATGATGTCGAAGACCTTGAAGGCCTCGATGGTCCTGGCCACCAGGACAATCAGGATGCTGGTGCGCAAAAGCGGCAGCGTGATGCCGAGGAACTGCCGCCAGCCGCCCGCGCCGTCGATGGCGGCGCTCTCATAGAGCTCACGCGGGATGGTCTGGAGGCCGGCCAGGAGGAGGAGCGCCGCCAGCGGCGTCATCTTCCAGACGTCGGCCAGGATGACCATGTTCAGCGCCGACCAGGGGCTGCCCAGCCAGTTCCGATAGGCGTGGAGGAGGCCCGCCTGGGTGAGGAGCGCGTTGAGCGCGCCGTAGTCGGGGTTGTCGATCCAGCGCCACATGATGCCGTTGACCACCGTGGGCAGCGCCCAGGGCAGCAGCACCAGGGCGCGCAGGAGGCCCCGCCCGCGGAAGGGGCGGTTGAGCAGGAGCGCGATGGCCAGCCCCAGCAGCAGCTCCAGCCCGGTGGAGACCAGGGTGAAGTAGAGCGTCCGCCCGATGGCCTGCCAGAAGGAGGGCGTGGCCAGGATCTGCGCGTAGTTGGCCAGCCCCACGAAGGGGTGCCGGGGCATCGTCAGGTTCCACTCGTGGAGACTCATGAGGAGGCTCTCCAGGAGCGGGTAGAGGACGACCCCCAGGATGACCACCAGGCTGGGCGCGATCAGCGCCCAGGCCAGCCTCGCCTCGCGCCGCGACACGCGGCCATCCGCCTCCTCGCCACGGCCCGGGCGGACGGTCCCCCGCCGGGGACCGTCCGCTCCCCCGAGCCTGCCCGGACTACTGCTGCTGCGCCAGCTGGCGCGTGAAGTCGGCGGCGCGCTGGAGCGCCTGCTGGGGCGTCGCCTGCATCAAGAGCGCCGACTGGATGTCCTTCTGGAGTTCGGTGGACATCTGGTTGTACCAGGGCACGTTGGGCCGGCTCTCCATCCGGGCGAACTGGCTCTCCGCCGCCTGGACCAGCTCGGGGCCGGTGGCGATGACGCTCTGCTGCTGGTAGGAGTCCTTCCAGATGGGCAGCGAGAGCGCGGCGTACTTGTTCTCCACCGGCTCGCTGGACATGGTCTCGATCAGCTGCCAGGCCAGGTCGGGATGGGCGGAGGACTTGGTGATGGCCAGGCCCATGCCGCCGTTGATCCCCACCGCCGGCTTGCCGCTGAAGGCGGGCGTCGGCACCACGCCCACCTGCCCCGCCACCTTGGACTGCTTCGGATCGTTGGCCAGGGCGTACATGTAGGTCCAGTTGAGCGCGAAGGCCGCCTGGCCCTGGGAGAAGACCTGGCGCACGTCATCCTCCAGGTAGGAGATGGAGTGCGGGTTGCTCAGGCCGTCCTTCAGCGTCTGCACCATGAACTGGAGCGCCTGGAGCCCCCCGTCCGTCTGGAAGGCGGGCTGGTTCTTCTCGTCCAGGAAGTGGCCGCCCTCGGAGAACATGAGCTGCCCGAAGTCGCAGATGACGGCCTCCGCCTGCGCCCAGCTCCAGGCGATGGGGTACTGGACGATGCCCTTCTGCTTCAGCAGCCGGGCGTCGGCCAGCAGCTCCTCCCACGTCTTGGGCGGCTGCTGGATGCCGGCCTGAGCCAGCATCTGCTTGTTGTAGAAGAGGAACTTGGTGTCGTTGATCCAGGGCACGCCGTAGAGCCGCCCGTTGAAGCGGACGATGTCCTTGGACGACTCGAAGATGCCGGACTGCATGGCCGGGGTCCAGCGGTCGGTCACGTCCCGGATGAAGCCGGCGCGGGCGAACTCGCCGGTCCACATGCCGTCGATCAGGACCACGTCGTAGACGCCGCTGCCGGAGGCCTGGTCGGCCGTGATCTTGTCGTGGAGCGACTCGTAGGGCACGAAGGTGATGTCCACCTGGACGCCGGGGTGCGTCTCTTCGAAGCCCTTGGCCATGGCCTGCACGTCCTGGTCGCTGTAGGCAGCCTGCTTCATGGTCAGGAGCCGCAGCGTCACCGTCTGCTGTGCGGGCTGCATCCCGGAGCCCTGGCCGCCCGCCGTCGAACCGCCGGAGGTCGAGCCGCCGCAGGCGCCCAGGCCGATGGCCAGGGCCGCCAGCAGGGCGACGACCGCCGTCCTTCGTCTGGTGAGCACCTCTCCTCCCCTCCCTTCGGAACTGCCCAACCCTCTCTTCACTCCTCGCGCGTCACCGGGTCGGCGAACTGGAACTGCCCGGGCGTCCTCCCCTCCCGCGCGGCCAGGGCGCCGACCAGCGCCTGGAAGAAGGCCACGTCGTAGAGCGGCGCCAGCTCGTCGGCCAGGGCGGGCACCTCCAGGTAGCCGTCGCCCGCCTCGGTGGGAGCCCACTCCACCCCGTTCCCCTCGTCCAGCAGCAGCACCGGGCAGGCCGAGGTCTCGGCCTCGCCCGCCAGCCGGCGGACCAGGTCGGCCGTCGACCCCCGCGCCACCGCCGCCAGCACCACCTCCCCGCCGAAGAGCTCCATGGGACCATGGCGGAACTGGCCCGCGCCCATGGCCAGGGCCGGCCGGGCCAGCACCTCCTGGAAGGTGAGGGCGGCCTGGCCGGCGGTGGCCAGCGCCGGGCCGCGCCCGACGAAGACCGGCGTGCGGCCCGGCTCGAACAGCTGTACGGCCGCGCGGGCGGCCGCGAAGAGCGCCTCCCCGTCGCGGCGGAGGTGCTCCACCGCCTCCTCCAGCGCCGCCCGCGCCCCGCCCGCGGCCGCGCCGACGCCGGCCTCGCGCGCGCCGCCGGCGGCCTCCTCCGCCAGCAGGACCAGGGCGGCCAGGCTCCAGCCGAAGGTCTTGACGGCCACCCCGCCGTCGGGGGGGAGCGCCAGGGGAAGGACGAGCGGGACCTCGCGCCCCAGGGTGGAGCCCGCCTCGTTGGTCACCCCGAGCAGGCGTTCGTGACCGCGGAGCCGCTCCAGCAGGGCGACCACCTCGGCGCTCTCCCCCGACTGCGAGACCAGCAGCACGGGGCTCTCGGGCGTCACCGCCCCGAGGCCGTAGTGGAGGAGCTCGGCGGCCTCGACGGCCAAGGCCGGCCAGCCGCGGCGCTGGAAGGCGACGGCGCCCGCCACCGCGGCGTGGAAGGAGCTGCCCATGCCCGCGATCCAGAGCGGCCCGCGCCGCCCGCCGTCCTCTCCCCAGCGGCGCAGCACGGACCCCGTCGCCGCGACCGCGCCCGCCAGGGCCGGAAGCGCCTGGGCGAAGACCTCGCCCTGTTCGCGGATCGCACGTTCGAAGGCGTCCATGGCCCACATCCCTCCGCGCCGGTCAGAGGACCGGCAGTCCTTGCGGGAAGAAGGAGAGCGTCTCGCGGCCGCTCTCGAAGAGGCCGGCCACCGCGCCCAGGATGGAGGCGCGCCCCTGGAGCGCGGAGACGCGCAGGCGGAGCGGGCGGATGCCGGCGCCGCGGACCAGCGCCTCCACGCGCCCCACGAACCAGGGGTCGCGCGAGAGGCCGCCGGTCAGCACCACTTCCTCGAGATCGAGGAGGAGCGCGCTGTTGAGGATCAGCCAGGCGAACCAGCGCGCCGCCTCCTCCACCAGCCCGGCGGCGCGGGGCTCGCCCCGGCGGGCGCGCTGGAAGAGCTCGGGCAGGTCGTCCGGCGGGTCCGGGTCGAGGGCGCGGATCCGCTCCAAAAGCGCCCTCCCCGAGACGCTGTCCTCGAAGGGGCCGAAGCCCCGCGGTGCCGGCGGCGCCTCCTCGCGGCCCAGCGCCTCCGGCGAGGGCAGGAGGTAGCCCAGCTCGCCGGCAGCACCGTGGACGCCCTCGTAGACCTGGCCGTGGAAGGCGACGGCGGCGCCGACGCCCGTCCCCATCTTGAGGGCGAAGACGTGCGCCTGCTCGCTGGCGAGCCCCTTCCAGAGCTCGCCCCAGAGGGCGGCGTTGACGTCGTTGACCAGGTGGCAGGGCAGCCGGTACCGGTCGGCCAGCCGCTCGCCCAGCGGGAAGGGCCTCCAGCCCACGGCCGGCGCCAGGTCGACGGCGCCGCTCGGCCGCTCGACCACGCCCGGGACGGAGACGGCGAGGCCCCAGACCCGCACGCCGCCTTCGGCCGCCGCGGCCAGAAGGCGGTCGACCAGGCGGGTCAGCTGGGCGTAGACCGCC
>JAIMAT010000067.1 GCA_023511835.1 Bacillota bacterium
GCGCGGCGTCTCGACGGCGGAGTACGCGCTGCTCCTGGCGCTGGTGGTGGTGGTGCTCATCACCTCCCTGACCACGCTGGGGCGGGCGCTGCGCGACCGCATCACGGAGCTGACCAACACCATCGTGGGCGCCCAGTAGGAGGGGGGAGGGCGAGGTCGACCCTCGGCCAGGCCACGGTGGAGTTCACCCTGGTGTTGGGCCTGCTCGTCCTCCTTCTGGTGGCTCTGGTCGACTTCGGCGCCGTCCTCAACGGCCAGCTGGTGGTGGCGGAGGCGGCCCGCGCCGGCGGGCGGCGGGCGGCCATCGACGGCGGCGCCTCGCCCGGCGCCTTCGACGTGGTGCGCGAGCAGCTGGCGGCAGGCGGGCTGGACCCGGCCCAGGCCCGGATCGAGATCTGGCCGCGGCACGCCACCTACGGCACGCTGGTCCACGTGCGTGTCGAGACCGAGCGGGAGCTGCACAACCCGGTCAGTCGCGTCAGCGGGCGCAACCGGCTCCGCCTGGGCAGCGAGTCGGTGGGACGGAGCGAGCGGCTGGGCGACCGGACGGGGGACGCCTGGTGAGGCGGCAGAACGGCCGGTGCGGGCGGGCGGGGCGCGCCCGGCAGCGGGGAGCGGTCAGCGCCTGGTTCGTGCTGGCGCTCCCCGCCCTGCTCCTCCTCCTGGCGCTGGTGGCGGATGTGGGGCGCTTCTTCGTGCTCCGCGCGCTGGCCCAGAACGCGGCCGACCTGGGCGCGCTGGCCGGCGTCCAGGAGCTGGACCTGGCGCGGCTCGCCGAGGGGGAGCGCTGGCTCCTGACCAGCCAGGCGGAGGCGGCCGCCTATGCGGTGGCCGACGCCAATGCCCGCGCGGCCCTGCCCGGCGAGCCCTACGTCATCGAGACGCTGGCCGTCAACGCAGCGGCCGGAGCGCCCCGCCGCCACCCGTGGAGCGGCCGCTGGCTGGCGGACCCCACCGTCAGCGTGCGCGTGACGCTCAACGCGCGCAGCTTCTTCCTGGGCGGTCGCCGGCTTCCGCTCCGCGTCCAGGGGGACGCCAGCGTCATCGAGCGGCCGGGCTTCTGGGAGGATTGAAGCCGCGCGGGAGGAAGGGGAGAGGGCCGATCCGCTATGATAGGCGCGGGTTGCCAACCGCGGAGGCGGCGGCGCCGGCGGTGCCGGCGGGCCGAGCCCGCGACGAACGGGAGATGGGAACGTGCCGCCATGGCCGCAGGGAAGCGAGGGAGCCGGCCCCGCTGCGGGCGGCTCCGGCCCGGCCGCGGAGGAGGTGCGCAACGCCGTCCGCGGGGAGGACGGCCTCCTGCGCACGCCGCTTTACGGGCTGGAGTGCGAGCTGGGGGCGCGCATGGGCGAGTTCGCCGGCTGGGAGCTGCCCATCCAGTTCTCGGGCATCCTGGAGGAGCACCGCGCCGTGCGCTCGGCCGCCGGCCTCTTCGACGTCTCGCACATGGGCAAGATCGTCGTCCGCGGCCGCGAGGCGGCCGCGCTGCTCGACTTCGCCGCCACCAACGCGGTGGCGCAGGCGGAGGTGGGGCAGGCGGTCTACACGCCCTTCTGCCGTGAGGACGGGGGCGTCCTCGACGACGCGGTCGTCTACCGCCGGGGCGAGAGCTCCTTCCTGGTGGTGGTCAACGCGGCCAACACGGCCAAGGACTTCCGCCACCTGGCGGAGCTGGCGCGCCGCTTCGAGACCGAGGTGGAGGACGAGACGGAGGGCTGGGGCCAGATCGCCCTCCAGGGGCCGGAAGCCGAGGCGATCCTGGAGGAGCTGACCGAGGCGCCGATCCACGACCTGGGCAGCTACCGCTTCCTCGACGGCGCCACGGTGGCCGGGGTGAGCGCGCTGGTCTCGCGCACCGGCTACACGGGCGAGGACGGCTTCGAGCTCTACGCAGGCGCCGCGCAGATCGAGGCGCTGGCCAGGGCCATCCTCGCGGCGGGGCGGCCCCGAGGGCTCCTGCCGGCCGGCCTGGGGGCGCGCGACACGCTCCGCTTCGAGGCCTGCCTGCCCCTCTACGGGCAGGAGCTGGACGAGGGGATCAACCCGCTGGAGGCCCGCCTGGGCCGCTTCGTCAAGTTCGAGAAGGGCGACTTCCTCGGGCGGGAGGCGCTGGAGCGGGTCCGACGCGAGGGGCCGCGCCGCCACCTGGTCGGCTTCCGCATGGTGGGGCGGGGCATCGCCCGCCACGGCTACGAGGTCTTCCGCGACGGGCGGCCGGCCGGCCGCGTCACCAGCGGCTCCTACGCGCCCAGCCTGGAGGCCAACCTGGGCCTGGCGCTCCTGGAGGGGGAGGCGCCCCAGCCGGGGGAGAGGCTGGAGGTGGAGGTACGCGGGCGCAGGGTGGAGGCCGAGGTGGTCAAGCTGCCATTTTATCGCCGCCCGGGGGCGGCGCGTCGAGGGGGCTAGAGGGCGTGCAGGTGCCGGAGGATCTGCGCTACAGCCGCGAACACGAGTGGGTCCGCCTGGAGGGCGACGGGACGGCACGGGTCGGCATCACCGACTACGCGCAGTCGGAGCTGGGGGACGTGGTCTACGTAGAGCTGCCCGAGGTGGGCCGCCACCTGCGGGCGGGCGAGGCGCTGGGCGTGGTCGAGTCGGTCAAGTCGGTCTCGGATATCTACTGCCCCATCTCGGGCCGCGTGGCCGAGGTGAACGGCGCGCTCACCGCCAGCCCGGAGAAGGTCAACCAGGACCCCTACGGCGAGGGCTGGATGGTGCGGCTGGAGCCGGACGACCCGGCGGAGGCCGAGTCGCTCCTGGACGCGGCCGGCTACCGGGCGCTGATCGGGGCGGAGGGAGGGGCATGAGCTACATCCCCCAGGGCGAGGAGGAGCGCGCCCGCATGCTGGCGGCGCTGGGCCTGGAGAGCGTGGAGGAGCTCTACGCCGTCCTGCCCGAGGAGGCGCGCCTCGGGCGGCCGCTCCGGCTGCCGGGACCGCTGAGCGAGCTGGAGCTGGAGCGGGAGCTGGGCGGGCTGGCGGCGCGGAACGCGGACGCCTCCAAGGCGGTCTGCTTCCTGGGCGCGGGCGCCTACGACCGCTGGGTGCCGGCGGTGGTGGACGCCATCGTCGGCCGCGGCGAGTTCCTCACCGCCTACACGCCCTACCAGCCCGAGGTGAGCCAGGGCACCCTCCAGTCCATCTTCGAGTACCAGTCCATGATCTGTGGGCTGACCGGGCTGGAGGTGGCCAACGCCTCGCTCTACGACGGGGCGAGCGCGCTGGGCGAGGCGCTGCTCATGGCGGCCAACGTCACCGGGCGCGAGCGCTTCCTGCTGCCCTCGACGCTGCATCCCTTCTACCGCGACGTGGCCGAGGCCTACGCGCGCGGGCCGCGGCTGCGCCTGGAGACGCTGCCCGAGGAGGGTGGGCGGATCGCCGCCGGCGCGGTCTCGCAGGTGGACGAGACGGTGGCGGCGGTGGTGGTGCAGCAGCCCAACTTCCTCGGGCTGATCGAGGACCCGCGGCCGCTGGTCGAGGCGGCCCACGCCGGCGGCGCCCTGGCCGTGCTGGTCGTCGACCCGGTCTCGCTGGGGCTGCTCGCCTCGCCGGGCGAGCTGGGGGCGGACATCGCCGTGGGCGAGGGGCAGCCGTTGGGCAGCCACCTCAACTTCGGAGGGCCGTACCTGGGCTTCCTCGCGGCGCGCGAGCGGTACGTGCGCCGTATGCCCGGGCGCATCGCCGGACAGACGCGCGACGTGGACGGCCGCGTCGGCTACGTGCTGACGCTGCAGGCGCGGGAGCAGCACATCCGCCGCGAGCGCGCCACCTCCAACGTCTGCACCAACGAGGCGCTGGTGGCCCTGGCGGCCAGCGTCTACCTGGCCACGCTGGGCACGCGCGGCCTCGGCGAGGTGGCGCGCCAGTCGGCGCTCAAGGCGCGCTATCTGGCGGCGGAGCTCGGCCGCCTGCCCGGCGTCCGGCTCGCCTTCGACGGTCCCTTCTTCGACGAGTTCGTGGTCGAGCTGCCGCAGGAGGCCGAGGCCGTCTCCGAGGCGATGCTCGACCGCGGCTTCCTGGCCGGCCTGCCGCTGGGGCGCTTCCGCCCCGGCTGGGAGCGGCGGCTTCTGGTGGCGGTGACGGAGAAGCGGAGCCGCGAGGAGCTGGACGGCTACGTGCGCGCGCTGGGGGAGGTGCTGGCGGCGTGGGCGAGCCGCTGATCTACGAGCTGGGCGGCCCCGGCCATCGCGGGGCCGAGCTGCCGCCGCTGGACGTGCCGGCGCCGGCGGGCGCGGAGGAGGAGCCGCTGGCGGATCTGCCCGCGGGACTGCGGCGGCGCGAGGCGCCGCTCCTGCCCGAGGTGAGCGAGCCCGAGGTGGTCCGCCACTACACGCGCCTCTCCGAGATGAACTACGCCGTCGACAACGGCTTCTACCCGCTGGGCTCCTGCACCATGAAGTACAACCCGAAGCGGAACGACGCCCTGGCCGCGCTCCCCGGTTTCCGCGACCTCCACCCGCTGGCCCCGGAGCGGGCCAGCCAGGGAGCGCTGGAGCTGATGGCGCGGCTGGAGGCGGCGCTGGCCGAGATCACCGGCATGGCGCGCTTCTCGCTCCAGCCGGCCGCCGGCGCCCAGGGCGAGTTCACCGGCCTCTCCATCGTCCGCGCCTACCACGAGAGCCGCGGCGAGCGGCGGGAGAAGGTGATCGTCCCCGACTCCGCCCACGGCACCAACCCGGCCAGCGCCGCCATGTGCGGCTACCAGGTGGTGGAGGTCCGCTCCGACGCCCGCGGCGGCATCGACCTGGAGGCGCTGGAGGCCGCCCTGGGTCCGGACGTGGCGGCGCTCATGCTGACCAATCCGAACACGCTCGGCCTCTTCGACGAGCAGACGCTCGAGATCGCGCGCCGCGTCCACGCGGCGGGCGCGCTCCTCTACTACGACGGCGCCAACCTCAACGCCATCCTGGGCCGGGCCCGCCCGGGCGACATGGGCTTCGACATCGTCCACCTCAACCTGCACAAGACCTTCTCCGGCCCGCACGGCGGCGGCGGACCGGGGTCGGGGCCGGTGGGCGTCGTCTCCGGTCTGGAGCCCTTCCTCCCGCGCCCGCTGGTGGTCCGCGACGGCGACCGCTACCGCTTCGACTGGGGGGGCGAGGGCGGAACGGCGCGGCCGGCCGCGGGAGGCGTCGGCAAGGTGCAGGCCTTCTGGGGCAACTTCGCCGTCGCCGTCCGCGCCTACGCCTACATCCTGACGCTGGGCGGCGAGGGACTCCGGCAGGTGGCGGAGACGGCCGTCCTCAACGCCAACTACCTGATGCGCCGCCTGGCCGGCAGCTTCGAGCTCCCCTACGACCGGAGCTGCATGCACGAGTTCGTCCTCTCCGGCGAGCGGCTCAGGAAGGAGACGGGCGTTCGCGTCCTGGACGTGGCCAAGCGGCTCCTGGACTACGGCTTCCACCCGGGCACCGTCTACTTCCCGCTGATCGTCGAGGAGGCGCTGATGATCGAGCCCACGGAGACCGAGAGCCTGGCCACGCTGGACGCCTACGCCGAGGCGCTGGAGGCCATCGTGCGCGAGGCGCGCGAGGAGCCGGAGAAGCTTCGCCAGGCGCCCTTCACCACGCCCGTGCGGCGCCTGGACGAGGTCTCGGCCGCCCGCCGCCCGGTGCTCCGCTGGCAGCCGCGGCAGGCGGGGCAGGGCTGACGGGCGGAGGGAGCGGCGGGCGGGCCGCGCGGGACGGCCGGCCCGCCCGCAGGGAGGAAGCGAGTGGCGAGGACGGGGAGGTCGGAGGCGTGGCCACGATGGAGCACCTGCAGCAGAGCGACCCCGAGGTGGCGCGGCTGATCCGCGCCGAGGCGCGGCGCCAGAACGGCGGGCTCGAGCTGATCGCCTCGGAGAACTTCACGAGCCCGGCGGTGCTGGAGGCGATGGGCAGCTGCCTGACCAACAAGTACGCCGAGGGCTACCCCGGGCGCCGCTACTACGGCGGCTGCGAGATGGTGGACGAGGTGGAGCGGCTGGCGCAGGAGCGGGCCAAACGCCTCTTCGGCGCCGAGCACGCCAACGTCCAGCCCCACTCCGGCGCGCAGGCCAACATGGCCGTCTACTATGCGGCGCTGGAGCCCGGCGACACCGTGCTAGGCATGGACCTCAACCACGGTGGCCACCTGACCCACGGCAGCCCCGTCAACTTCTCGGGGCGCTGGTACCGTTTCGTCGCCTACGGGGTCGACCGGGAGAGCGAGACCATCGATTACGAGGCCGTGGAGCGGCTGGCCGAGGAGGTCCGGCCGCGCCTGATCGTGGCCGGGGCCAGCGCCTACCCGCGCCTCATCGACTTCGCCCGCTTCGCCCGCATCGCCCGTTCCGTGGGCGCGAAACTGATGGTGGACATGGCGCACATCGCCGGGCTGGTGGCCGCCGGCCTCCACCCGACGCCGGTGGGCCACGCCGACTTTGTCACCTCCACCACCCATAAGACGCTCCGCGGCCCGCGCTCGGGCTTCATCCTCACCACCGCGGCGGAGGCGCGCGCCGTTGACCACGCCGTCTTCCCCGGCATCCAGGGCGGGCCGCTGGAGCACGTCATCGCGGCCAAGGCCGTCTGCTTCGGGGAGGCGCTCCAGCCCGCCTTCCGCCAGTACCAGGAGCGGGTGGTGGAGAACGCGCGCGTCCTCGCCGCCACCCTCGAGGAGCTGGGTCTGCCGCTGGTCTCCGGCGGCACCGACAACCACCTGATGCTGGCCAAGGTGGGCGCGCTCGGCCTGACCGGCAAGGAGGCGGAGGAGATCCTGGCGCGCGTCGGCATCACCGTCAACAAGAACGTCATCCCCTTCGACACGGCCAAGCCCACGGTCACCTCGGGCATCCGGCTGGGGACGCCCGCCCTGACCACGCGCGGCATGGGCGCGGAGGAGATGCGGCAGATCGGCGAGTGGATCGTGAGCGCGCTCCGGAGGCGCGACGACGCCGCGCACCTCGAGGCGCTGCGCCGCGAGGTGGAGGCGCTCTGCCGGCGCTTCCCGCTTCCGTACGAGGGCGCCACCGCAGACGAGGAGGAAGAGCTCCCGTGAACCAGGCGGAAACGGCGGGAATGGCGGCCATCCGCTCGCTCATCCGCGAGATCCCGGACTTCCCGGCGCCGGGCGTCCTCTTCCGCGACATCACGCCGCTCCTCCACGAGCCGGCGGCCATGCGCGAGGTGGTGCGCCGCATGGCGGAGCACTGGCGGGGGGAGCCGCTGGAGGCAGTGGCGGGCATCGAGTCGCGCGGCTTCCTCTTCGCCGTGCCGCTGGCGCTGGCGCTCGACCTGCCCTTCGTGCCGCTGCGCAAACCCGGCAAGCTGCCGGCGCGGGTCCGCCGCGTCGACTACCGGCTGGAGTACGGGCAGGCGGCGCTGGAGGTGCACGAGGACGCCATCCGCGCCGGCGACCGGTTGCTGGTGGTCGACGACCTGCTGGCGACCGGGGGGACCAGCGCCGCCGCGGCGCGGCTGATCGGGGAGCTGGGCGGCCGCGTGAGCGGCTTCTGCTACCTGGTGGAGCTGGGCGAGCTGCACGGGCGCCAGCGCCTGGAGGCGCCCGTCTTCTCGCTCCTTCAGCTCTGAAGCGGCCGGCCCCTGCCGGCACTCGGGAGGCGAACGGCTTGGAGGAACGTCTGGCGCGGCTGCGCGAGGCGATGGAGCGGCGCGGCCTCGAGGCCGTCTGGATCACGGGTGAAAAGAATCGCTATTATCTCAGCGGTTTCCGTTCGTCGGCGGGCGCGCTCCTGATCACGCGCGACCGGAGCTGCTTGATCACCGACTTCCGTTACGTGGAGGCCGCCCGGCAGGGGGCGCCCGGCTTCGAGGTCCACCGCCACGGGCAGGGGCCGGAGGAGGACATGCTGGCCGTCGCCCTGCGCATCCTCGAGGAGGAGTCGGTGCACAACGTCGCCTTCGAGGAGGGCCAGCTCTCCTGGGCGGCGGGCGAGGAGCTGCGCCGGCGCTGGCATGGCCTCGAGGTGGTGCCCGGCGGGGGCCTGGTGGAAGAGCTTCGCCGGTTGAAGGACCCCGCCGAGGTGGAGGCCGTCGCCACCGCCTGCCGCATCGCCGAGGAGGCGCTGGAGGAAGTCCTGCCCGAGCTGAAGCCCGGGGTGCGCGAGTCGGACTTCGCCCTGGCGCTGGAGTGGGCCATGCGCAAGCGCGGCGCGGAGGCCGCGGCCTTCGAGTTCATCGTCGCCTCCGGCCCGCGCGGGGCGCTGCCGCACGGCTACGCCTCGGAGCGGCGCGTGCAGGCGGGCGAGCTGGTCACCATCGACTTCGGCGCCAGCTGGCGGGGCTACGCTTCGGATGTGACGCGGACCGTGGCCGTGGGCCACGTCGACGAGGAGCAGCGCCGCGTCTACGAGATCGTCCGGCAGGCGCAGCAGGCGGGCCTGGAGGCGCTCCGCCCCGGCGCGACCGGCGGCGAGGTGGACGCGGCCGCCCGCGAGCGCATCGCGCGGGAGGGCTTCGGCGCCGCCTTCGGCCACAGCCTCGGCCACGGCGTGGGCCTCGACGTCCACGAGGCGCCCAGGCTGGCGGCGGGCAGCGAGGAGCGGCTGGAGCCCGGCATGGTGGTCACCGTGGAGCCGGGGATCTACCGGCCCGGCTGGGGCGGCGTCCGCATCGAGGACACCGTGCTGGTGACGGCGGACGGGTACCGCAACCTTTGCTCGAGTTCCAAGGAGCTGCGGGTCCTCTGAGCCGCCGTCGGGCGGGACGGGGCCCGGGCGCCGCCGGGGGAGAGATGGCATGATCTCGACCAACGATTTCCACGCGGGCGTCTTCATCGTCCTGGACGGCCAGATCCACGAGGTCGTCGAGTCGCAGCACGTCAAGCCGGGCAAGGGGCCGGCCTTCGTGCGCGCCACGCTGCGCAACCTGGCCACCGGGGCGCTCTACGAACGGACGTTCAACGCCGGCGTCAAGATCGAGCAGGCCATCGTCGAGCGCCGGCCGGGGCAGTATCTCTACCAGAGCGGCGACACCTACTTCGTCATGGACAACGAGACGTACGAGCAGTTCCCGGTGCCGCGCGAGATGTTCGGGGAGCAGATCCGCTTCCTGAAGGAGAACATGCCGGTCGACCTGGTGCTCCACGAGGGGCGCGTGCTGGGCGTCCACATGCCCAACGTGGTCGAACTGCGCGTGGTGGAGACCGAGCCGGGCGTGCGCGGCGACACCGCCAGCAACGCCACCAAGAACGCGCGCCTGGAGACCGGCGTCAGCGTCCGGGTGCCGCTCTTCGTCGAGAACGGCGACCTGCTCAAGATCGACACCCGGACGGGCGAGTACATCAGCCGCGCCTAGCGCCGTGCGGGCGCGCCTCCGGCCGTCCGCGCCGCTTTCGCATGCCGGCGGCCAGCTGGCCGGCCGCGGATGGACTGTGAGCAATTGGCCCCTCGTTCCGCCCCGGCCCACCGCCTTCCGCGGGGATACTAGCCGCCGAGGGCGGAGCGAGGGGGTGGAAGAAGGCCATGGAGGAGCTGCAGGCCCGAATCGCCTACCTGCACGGGCTGGCCAACGGGCTGGAGCGGGTCGACGGGCAGCAGACGGCGGAGCTGATGCGCGGCATCCTCGACGTCCTCGACGGCATCGCCGGCGAGCTGGAGGCGCTGCGCGAGGACACCTCGGAGCTGGACGAGTACGTCCAGAGCGTCGACGAGGACCTGGCCCAGGTGGAGAACGAGTTCTGGAGCACGCCCGGCGGGGAGTCCGAGGCCGGGGAGGAGGCCGCCACCTCGGTGGAATGTCCCAACTGCGGCCTGGTGCTCGAGTTCCAGCCGTCCGACTTCGCCGACGAAGAGGGCCGCGTCGAGCTGATCTGCCCCAACTGCGGCGAGAACATCCGCCTGGAGCGGGACGAGCGGCAGGGCGGCGCGCGCCGGGGCGCCGGCGAGGCCGCGCACGAGGCGGGCGGCCCGCCGGGCGGGCGCGACGGGCGTGACGGCCCGGCGGGCGGCGGACGCGGAGGCGGTCGCGCGCGCATGCGGGCCGGCGGGCAGCGCGAGCGCGCGAGCCGCGTCACCGTCGTCGAAGACCAGCGCGGATAGGGAGCCATGAGAGCCCGCGAGCCGGCCCGCCCCCGGGGGTCCCGCCGGCCGCGCTCTGCCTGCCCCCGTCCCGCACCGCGCCGGGCGGCCGGCCCCTCGTCGCGGGCTCCGGTGCCGGCCGGCTCTAAGGGTTCTCGCCCGGTTTCCCGGGCAGATACTCCACCATCACCCCTCTTCCCAAGATGCGGGTGACGGGACCTGTGAAGACCGCTCCCACCTCTGTCGCGTGCATTAAGCCCTGCACCATTTGAGTGGCTTTGTTGATGGCTTCCGTGGTTTTGGCAAGGATATAGACCGTGCCGTCTTGCTCAACGTCAATTTGCTCTGCTCCGCTCTCCAGGATGATCCGTTTGATGACCTTGCCGGCAGGTCCGATGAGTTTGCCTACGCAGAGCGGGTCAATTTGGACGGTGCAGATTCGTGGGGCATTGGGGTTGAGTTCCTTCCGCCTTTCGGGAAGAGCCTCCTCAATTTTGTCCAGAATATACAGGCGTGCCTGGCGCGCTTGCTCCAGGGCGCTTTGAAGGATAGGGAAGGGGACTCCAAAGATCTTGGTGTCTAATTGAAGCGCGGTGATGCCCTCGCGGGTGCCGGCGACCTTGAAGTCCATATCCCCACAGAAATCTTCAATGCCCTGGATATCCGTTAGAACGACAAAGCGATCTTCACTTTTGATAAGCCCCATCGCAATGCCTGCCACAGGAGCTTTGATGGGCACCCCACAATCCAGCAAGGCAATGGTAGAGCCACAGACGCTTGCCATGGAAGTAGAACCGTTGGATTCCAGGACTTCGCTCACCAGGTGAAGAGTGTAAGGGAATTCCTCTTTAGGGGGAATCACGGGAAGGAGAGCCCTTTCTGCTAAAGCCCCGTGCCCTATCTCGCGTCTGGAAGGGCCTCTTAGAAACTTGACTTCTCCAACAGAAAAGGGCGGGAACTTGTAATGGAGCATGAATGACTTGTAAGTAGC
>JAIMAT010000068.1 GCA_023511835.1 Bacillota bacterium
CGCCGACGTTCCCCCGGGGGCCTGGTATTACGCGGCCGTGGAGGCCGCCTCCGGAAACGGCCTCTTCAGCGGCGTGGCGCCCGGCCGCTTCGCCCCCGGCGCCACCGTCACCCGTGCCATGATGGCCACCGTGGCGGCGCGTGCGCTGGGCCTCGACCGCGTCGCCCGGGACCTCTCCGGGGCGGCGCTTCCCTACGCCGACGCCGTCGCGGTGCCCGACTGGGCGCGGGGGGCGGTGGCGGTGGCCGCCGACCTGGGTACCATGGTGGGGAGCGGTGGCCTCTTCCGCCCCGGCCAGCCGCTCACCCGCGCCGAGGCGGCGGTGCTGGTCGACCGCCTGCTGGGCGTGGACGGGGCGGCGGTGGCCCGCGAGGGCAACCGCGCCGTCGCCTACCTGAACGTGGAGAGCGACCGTACCGAGCTGAACGTGGGCGAGAGCGCGCAGCTGAGCGCCTGGGGCCATGACACCGCCGGCTACCTGATCCCGGCGGCCGTCTCCTGGAGCGCCGACGGTGGCAGCGTCGACGCCTCCGGGCGCTTCACCGCCACGGCGCCGGGCAGCGTCACCGTCGCCGCCTCGCTGCCGGGTCGCGCCGTCTCCAAGTCGCTGACGCTCCGCGTCCACCAGCCCGCGCGGCTGGTGCTGGGCGACGGCACGCCGCCGGCGGCGCGGGTCGGCGTCGCCTTTCCGCTGGCCGTGGCGGTCCTGGACAGCGCCGGCCAGGTGGACCCGGCCGACACCGGCCGCACCGTCGGCCTGACGCTCCAGGCGCCCGACGGGAGCGTGCGCACGCTCACCGCGTCGACGCGCGGCGGCTGGGCCAGCTTCCCGTCGGTCCGGCTCGACCAGGCGGGTGCGTACCGGCTCCAGGCGACGGCCGCCGGGCTTCCGCCGGTCTCCGCGGTCATCCAGGCGGTGGAGCAGCCGCTGGGCCGGATCGTCCTGGAGGGGGTACCCGCCGCGGCGGTGGCGCTGGGGCAGGCCACCCTCTCCGTCCGTCTGGTCCGGGCCGACGGCTCGCCGGAGAGCGCCACCTATCCGGTTCACCTGGCCAGCTCCGACGCCTCCGTGCTGGCGCTGCCTGCCTCCAGCGCGCTCGTCCCGGGGAGCGGCTGGTCGGGGAGCGTCCGCTTCCCGGCTCCGGGCTCGGCGACGCTGGAGGCCAGCGTGCCGGGGGGCGCCTACGAGAGTGCCGACGGGAGTGTGCAGGTCTCCCCGGCCGGCTCGCTCCGGCTGGCCGGCGCCTCGCCGGCCGAGCTTCAGGCGGGCCGGAGCACGCTCCTGACCGTCCGCCTCCTGGCACCCGACGGGACGCCCTGGCAAGGGGGGCCGGTGACCGTCACGCTGGTGCCGCACGGGCCGCACGGCTACGATCTGCCGCCCCTGACGGCCACCTCCCGGGGCGACCGCGCCGTCTTCACCTTCACCCCGCTCTTCTCCGGCTCCTACGGCTTCGCCGCCACCGCCCCGGGTCTCTCGGGCGACGACGCCGCCGGCCTCGTGCAGGTTCTCCCGGGACCCGCCGTCCAGCTGGCCGTCCACGCCGCGCCCTCCACGATCCTGGCGCCCGGGCAGAGCGCGCAGCTGACCGCCGAGCTGGCGGACGCCTACGGGAACCCCGTACCCGTCCCCTTCCAGCTTCGCGCCGTGGCCGCTCCGGGGGCCGGGACGCTCTCCGCGGTCCGCGCGCAGATGCCGGGTCCGGGCGTGGCGGCCACCTTCACCGCCGGGGCGGGAGGGACGAGCCGGACGGTCACCTTCTCCAGCCCCGACCACCCCGAGCTGGCCGCCGTCGGCCTCACCTTCCGCTCGCTGGCGTCACCTGCCGACGTGGTGGCCGGCAAGGGGCTCTGGCTCCTCTTCGGCGACTGGAAGTCCACACCCGACGCGCAGCTGATCGAGCGGGCGCTCGCGGGCGGCTATACCCACCTCTACCTCGAGGTGGCCACCACCTCGGACGGCTTCTACGGGCGGAGGGCGCTGGACGACCTGCTCTGGAAGGCGCATGCGGCGGGCCTCGCCGTCGTCGCCTGGACCTACCCGGCGCTCTGGAACCCGAGCGGGGACCTGGCGTGGAGCCGGCAGGTGATCGCCTACGCCACGCCCGAAGGCGATCGCGCCGACGCCTTCGCCCCCGACATCGAGGAGAACCTGGACACCCAGACCGTCACCTCCTACGTGGCGGCGGTGCGCCAGGCGCTGGACGCGCTGGGCCCGGCCGGGCGGCTGGTGGCCGTCACCTATCCGCCGCAGTCGCGGCCCGGCTTCCCCTTCGCCGCGCTGGCGGGCGCGGTGGACGCCTTCGCGCCCATGGCCTACTGGCACAACTACGAGGCGGAGTACAGCTACCTGCGCGCCTACCGCTACGTCCTCCAGGCGGTGCAGCAGCTGCGCCAGCTGGCCGGCGCTCCCGTACCGGTCAGCCCCGCCGGGCAGGGCTTCGACATGTTCTCCAGCTCGGGCAGCGGCATCTATAGCCCCACTGCGCTGGAGATCGAGGCGGCGGCGCGGGCCGCCCGCGACGCGGGCGCCATCGGCTTCTCCCTCTACCGCTGGGGGACGGCCACCGCCGCCGAGTGGCAGGCCATGAACGCCGTGCACCTTCCGTAGGCAGCCGGTCCGTCCGGCGACGGTCGCCCGCCTGCGCCCCCCGGCTCGGTACCGGGGGGCGCACCGGTGGCGGCCGGGCGTACCATCGAGGGGGACGGGGTTGCCGAGGCGCAGGGCCTGCCAAGGCCGGCGACGGGGGGGAGAGGGCGATGCCGGAGGCCTCCCGCAACCCGGGCGGGGTGCCCGGACGAGTCGAAAGCTGGAACCCGACGCTTTCCAACCAGCTCCGCCTGGCCCTCTACGCCTTCAGCCTCGGGTACGAAGAGGCGGCGCTCCTGACCCTGGTGCTGCCGCTGGTGCTCAGCCAGATGGCGCCGCCGGCCCCGGCGGCCGACCTGGTGCGGATGGCCATGATGGCGGCGGTACTCCGCCTCCTGGGGCTCCCGTTGGCCGGCCTCTACTCGGACGCGGTGCGGGTGCGCGGCGGCTCGCGCAAGCCGCTCCTTCTGGCCGGGGCCGCCGCCGACGCCGCCGGTCTCGTCCTGCTCCTGCAGGCCGCCGACCTGGGCCGCTTCGCCGCCGGCTTCTGGCTGGCGGCGCTGGGCGAGGGCGCCAGCCTGGCCGCCTATCAGGCGCTCTGGCCGGAGCGCGTGCCGGCGGGCGTGCGCGGCGCCGCCGCCGGTTACGCCGGGGCTGCGAGCCTGCTGGGCGCCGCCTCGGGGCTGGCCGCGGTCGCCCTGCTGGGCCAGCGTGGCGCGCTGGAGTGGATGCTGCTCCTGGTCCTTCTGGGCGCGCTGGTCACCTGGGGCGGGGTGCAGGAGGGCGGCTGCGCCGCCGCCCCGCGCGCCGACGAGGAGAGGGCGGCGGGCCTCCGTCACGACTTCCAGGTGATGTGGCTGGCGCGCTTCCTGGTCCTGCTGGGCGTCGACCTGCTCATGTTCTTCACCTTCGACTACTTCCGCCGGGTCCTGGGCCTGGCCGACCCGGCCGCCGCCACCGCCTCGACGGCGGTGCCGGCCGTCCTGGCGGCAGCCGCCGCCAGCCTCCTGTTCGGCTCCTGGTCGGACCGGGGCGAGCGCAAGCGGCTGCTGGCGCTGGCCGGACTGCCCATGGCGCTGGCGGCGGCGGCGCTGGCGCTGGCCCCGGCCGCGCGCTGGCTGCCGCTCCTGGCGCTGGCCTTCGGGGTCGGGCTGGGCGCCTTCCTGGCGGTGGACTGGGCGCTGGGGGTGGAGACGCTGCCCGACGGGCTCCACCTGGCGCGCGACCTGGGCCTGCGCGGCCTGGCCGCGGGGCTGCCGCTGCTGCTGGCGCCCGGCCTGGGCGGGACGCTCCTGGCCCTGGGCGGCGGCGAGGCGGCCCGAGGCTACCGCCTCCTCTTTCTGGGCAGCGGCCTGGCGCTGGCCGCCGGCTCGCTGGTCGCCCTCCGGGTGGGCGCGCGCCCGCTCAGCCCGCTGCGCTGGCTGCCCGTCCGGCTGCTGGCGGCGGTGGTGGTGCCCGTCTACTTGGCGCTTACCTGCCGGGTGGTGGTGGAGGGCCGCCTGCCGAGGAGGCGGGGGGCCACGCTGGTGGTGGTCAACCACCAGCACGACCTGGACAGCCTGGTGGTGGCGGGCCACCTGATGCGCTCGGGGCCCTTCCGCGACCCGGTCTTCAGCGCCGGCTCCCAGAGGATGTTCGAGCCCGGCTTCCTGGCCGGGCGGGCGCCGCGCTGGCTGGAGCCGTTCCTGCGCCGCGCCGACTGGAGCGGCCTCTTCCGGGCGCTGGGCATCCGGCCCGTCGAGAACCAGCCGCTCAGCCGGCCTCTGCGCAGCCTGGCGCTGGAGGTGATGCGCCGGCACGGCCCGCTGCCCCTGGGCGAGGTGCTGCGCCCGGAGGCGCTGGGGCGGCTGGCGCAGGCGGCCGGGCTGCCGCCCGCCGAGCTGCGCGGGCTGCCGCTGGGGAGGCTCTGGGAGGCGCGTCTCTTCCACGCCTCCGGGATGGAGCTCTCCGCGGCGGCGCTGGCCGAACCCTTCCGCAGCGAGGTGCGGCGGGCCACCCGCGCCCGGATCGAGCGCCAGCTGGCCGACCTGGAGCACCTCCTGCGGCGCGGCGCCACCTTCTACCTGACGCCCGAAGGACGCTTCAGCGAGGACGGCCGGCTGGGGAGGATGCGCGCATCGCTGGAGCGCCTGTTGCCGTTGGCCGAAAGCGTCTGGGTGGCGGCGGTCAGCTACGAGCCGTATGCGGGGCGGCGGCTGGGCGTCTTCGTCCGCCTGCGCCGCCTGGAGCCCGGCGAGAGACCGGAACGGGCGCTGGCGGCCGCCCGGCCGGTGACCATGACGCAGCTTCTGGCCACCTGGCTTCTGGAGCGGGACCGGCGGGGCGCGGGCGACGGGGTGGGAGCCGGGCAGGGCGAGCCGGCCGCCTTCAGCGAGGCGGAGGCGCTGGCCGGCGTGGCCGCCTGCCTGGAGGCGCTGCCCGAGGGGCTGCTCCTGGCACCGCCGCTCCGCCGCGGGCTCGGCCGGCCGCTGCGGGCGGCGCTGGCCGCCATGGTCCGGCGGGGGGCGCTACGCAGGCGGGGGGCGTGCTATCTGCCCGGTCCGGTCCGCCGCCATCCGCGCTTCCTGCACGTGGAGGACATGCTCGCCTACCAGGCGGGCCAGCTGGCCGAGAGCGTCGCCGCCTGCGCCGGCCCCCGGGGCGGCCGCCTCGCCGGCTCGGGCCTGGCGGGCCTTCCCGATCCGTCGGGCCGCGGCGGCTGAGGGCCGGAGAGGGAAGGCGGCACCGTGCGAGCGGCGCCGCCTACCACCCCGGCCCCCCGCCGGCGCCCTTACTCGCGCGCCGCCGGCGTCGCCGGCGCCAGCTCCACGCCGGCGGCCTCGCGCCGGGCGGCCGGCTGGCGCAGGTAGACGTACCAGTAGGCCGCCGCCACGAAGAGCCAGGCGCCCACCAGGTTGCCCAGAAAGGCCGCCGCCAGCTCGCGGAAGGCCTGGGCCCAGCCGAAGGGCGCCCCGACGAAGAGCGCCGCCGGCACGAAGAACATGTTGGCCACCACGTGCTGGAAGCCGATGCCGACGAAGGCCATGATGGGGAACCAGATGCCCAGGATCTTGCTGACCACGTCCTCCGAGCCCAGCGCCAGCCAGACGGCCAGCGCCACCAGCCAGTTGCAGCCGATCCCCGAGGCGACGGTGGCCAGGAAGCCCAGCTTCACCTTGGCCACCCCCAGCGCGACGACGGCCGAGCGGTAGGGCTCGGCGGTCAGCAGGCCGGCGGTGACGCCGAAGACGTAGGCGACGAAGAGCGAGCCCAGGAAGTTCCCCACCAGCGCCCAGAACCAGTTGCGCATCACGCCGCCCCAGCCGGTGCGCCCCGCGTGGGCGGCGATGGGCAGGACGGCCATGTTCCCCGTCAGGAGCTCCGCCCCGGCGACGACCACCAGCACCAGGCCGACTGGGAAGACGGCGGCCCCCAGGAAGCTGGCGAAGCTCCCCCAGATCTGCCTGGGCAGGCCCGCGGTCACGCGCACGTCCAGAAGGCCTCCCAGCGCGATGAAGGCGCCCGCCAGGAAGCCCAGCACCAGGAGCTGCCCGGTGGAGAGACGCGCCTTGGCCGCGCCCGCCTCCACGGCGGCGCGCGCGATCTCCGCCGGCGCCTTGAAGCCGCTCATCCCGCCCACCTCTCCTTTCCGCAGGTCAGGTCCCCGGAGGCGGTGGGCACCGCCCCCTCGCCAGCCTCCTCCAGCCAGAGCCGCCCGGGATGGGTGTAGACGTTGAGCCGGTCGCCGCGCGAGAAGCCGACCAGGGTGATGCCGAGGACCTCGGCGGTCTCCAGCGCCAGGCTCGATGGCGCGGAGACCGAGGCGACCAGGGGGATGCCCGCCGCGGCCGCCTTCTGCACGATCTCGAAGCCGGCACGGCCCGAGACCTGGAGGACCGCCGGCCGCTCCTCCCGCCAGGGGAGGCGCCCTTCCAGCCAGAGCCGCCCGATCACCTTGTCGACGGCGTTGTGGCGGCCCACGTCCTCCGCCGCCGCCAGCAGCCGCCCCTCGCCGTCGAAGAGACCGGCCGCGTGCAGGCCGCCCGTCCGGTCGAAAAGGGGCTGGACCGCGCGCAGCCGCCCCGGCAGGGCGGCCAGCAGGCCGGCCGGCAGGCCTCCGTCGGCGGCGCGGGGCAGGGGCGCGAGGCGGCCGACGCGGAGATCGTCCAGGCCAGCCTTGCCGCAGGCGCCGCAGGCCGAGTTGACGGCGAAGCGCCGCCCCCGGCCGAGCTCCGGCTCGGCGCCCGGCCGCAGCCAGACGTTGACCACGTTGTAGCGCTGTGCTTGGTCCACCTCGGGGTCGAGGCAGTAGGAGATGCGGGCCACCTGGCCGCGGTCGGCGAGGACGCCCTCGGTAAAGAGGAAGCCCGCGGCCAGGGCGAAGTCGTCGCCCGGCGTGCGCAGGACGACGGCGACGCTCTCGCGGCGCTCGAGGCTACCCCGGACCAGCCGGATCTCCAGCGGCTCCTCGGCGGCCACCTCGTCCTCGAAGCGGAGGAGGCGCCGGACCGGCGCGCCGGGCCCGTCGCCCGCCAGCCGTACGCCCAGCACCTGGCGGCGGACGGCCCGCCTAGACACGGCGGTCCGCCTCCCCGTCCGACCCGGCGGCGCAGCCGCCGGCCGCCCGCCCCAGCGCGGCCAGCCCGGCCAGGAGCGCCTGCAGGCCGCGGTTGACCTCGGGGTCGCGCGCCTGGCGGAGCAGGCCCAGCAGGCCCACCGGGCCGCCCGCGGCGAGCCGGCCGGCCGCCGCCTCCAGGGCGGGCGCCAGGGCCGCGCCCAGGCGCTCCACCTGGGCGGGCTCGATGCGGCTGAGCAGGCCCGCGGCGGCCACCAGGCTCTGCAGCGCGCGCAGGTTGCGCGGCCGCTCCAGCTCGGTCAGCGCGCGGGCGGCCACCCGGTCGCCGTTCTCCACCAGCGCCGCGGCCAGCCGCAGCCAGCCGTGCTCGTGGAGCGCGGCGAGGAGACGGAGCGCCTCCCGGATGGCTTCCTGGTGGCGGACCGCCTCGGCCAGCAGTCGCTCCAGGGCGAGGTCGCTCTCCTGGGCCCGACGCGCCTGGCGCTCCTCCTCCAGGTCGATGGGCTCGGCCACGCTGCTCACCCCCCCGCCGCCGGGCGCGAGGCTCCGCCGGGCGGCACGTAGTCGGGACGGCGCCACTTCCGCTCCACCTCGACCCCGCGCTGCGGGCGCGGCCGGCCGAAGCGCGCGTTGACGCGCGGCAGCGGCGGCCGGCCGTCGCCCTCCTCCAGCTTCTCCAGGCGGACGGGCAGCTCTTTGTAGGCGGGCGTGTGGGTGGCGCGGTCGGCCAGGCTGGAGGTGAGCAGGTTGACCGCCTCCTCGCCGGTGCCGTTCATGGGCAGGTAGAGCTCGCGGCCCCGGACGCGGTCGGTGACGAGGACGCGCACCTTGACCGCGCCCCAGCGGCTGACCAGGCGCACCCGGTCGCCGTCGGCCAGCCCGCGCTCGCGGGCGAGCTCCGGCGAGACCTCCACGAAGGCTTGCGGAACTTTGTGGCGGATGCCCTCGCTCCGGTAGGTCAGGTTTCCCTCGTGGAAGTGCTCCAGCAGGCGGCCGTTGTTGACGTGGAGGTCGAACTCCTCGTCGGTGGAGAGCGGCTCCTGCCAGCCCAGCGGGTAGAGCCGCGCGCGCCCGTCGGGGAAGTGGAAGCGGTCGGTGTAGAGGAGCGGGCTGTCGGTGCCGTCCTCGGCCACCGGCCACTGGAGGCTCCGGTACCCCTCCAGCCGATCGTAGCGGACGCCGGCGAAGAGGGGCGCCAACCGGGCGGCCTCCTCCATCACCTCGGAGGGGTGCGCGTACCGCCAGCCGGCCCCCAGGGCGTTGGCCACCATCTGCAAGATCTCCCAGTCGGGCCTGGAGTCGGCCAGCGGCTCCATCGCCCGGTAGAGGCGCTGGATGCGCCGCTCGGTGTTGGTGAAGGTGCCCTCCTTCTCCAGGCTGGGCGAGGCGGGGAGGACCACGTCGGCGTAGCGCGCCGTGTCGGAGAAGAAGATGTCCTGGACGACCAGGAAGTCGAGCTTCCTCAGCGCCTCGCGCACGTAGTTGGCGTTGGCGTCGACCAGCGCGATCTCCTCGCCGATCAGGTACATGCCGCGCACGCGGCCGGCGTGGATGGCGTCGATCATGCGGTGGTTGTCCAGGCCGGGCTCGGCGGGGAGGCGGACGCCCCAGGCCTCCTCGAAGCGGCGGCGCGCCTCCTCGTCCTCCACCTTCTGGTAGCCCGGCAGGTAGTTGGGCATGGCGCCGAAGTCGCTCGTCCCCTGCACGTTGTTATGGCCGCGCAGCGGGTAGGCGCCCGTGCCCGGCCGGCCGTAGTTGCCCGTCACCAGGAGCAGGTTGGAGATGGCCGTGGCGGTGTCCGAACCGCACTGGTGCTGCGTGACGCCCATCGCCCAGAGGGCTGCGACGCTTCCCGCCTCGTGGATCATCTCCGCCAGGCGGACGAGCTGCTCTCGGGGCACGCCGCTCACCCGCTCGGCAAACTCCAGCGTGAAGGGCTCAAGGCTCTTCCGATACTCCTCCAGGCCCCGGACGCGCCGCTCCAGGAACTCCCGGTCCTCCCAGCCCCGTTCGAGGAGGAGGCGGGTGACCGCCGAGAGCCAGACCAGGTCCGTCCCGGGGTTGGGGTGGATCCAGAGATCCGCCCGGCGCGCCATCTCGTGCCTGCGCAGGTCGGCCACGACCAGCTTCTGGCCGCGGAGCTTGTGCGCCCGCTTGACGCGCGAGGCCAGGACCGGATGCGACTCGGCCGTGTTGGAGCCGACGATCAGCACCAGCTCCGCCTGCTCGATGTCCCGGATGGAGCCCGAGTCGCCGCCGTACCCCACCGTCCGCCAGAGGCCCATGGTGGCCGGCGACTGGCAGTAGCGCGAGCAGTTGTCGACGTTGTTGGTGCCGAAGAGCTGGCGCGCCAGCTTCTGCAGGAGGTAGGCCTCCTCGTTGGTGCACTTGGAGCTGGCGACGAAGGCGAGCGCGTCGGGGCCGCTCTCGCCGGCGATCTCGCGCAGGCGGCGCGCCACCAGCCCCACCGCCTCCTCCCAGGAAGCCTCCCGGAAGCGGTTCCCCTCGCGGACCAGCGGCCGGCGCAGGCGCTCGGGACTGTTGACGAACTCCCAGCCGAACTTCCCCTTGACGCAGGTGGAGATGCCGTTGACGGGCGCCTCGGGGCGGGGCTGCACCTTCAGGATCTCGCGCCCCCGCGTCCAGACGTCGAAGCTGCAGCCGACGCCGCAGTAGGTGCAGACGGTCTTGGTGACGCGCACGTCGCTCCGCCGCAGCTCGGCCTCCACATCGCTGACCGCCATCAGCGGCGCGTAGCCGGGCTCCAGCGCCTTGGTCAGCTCCACGAGCGAGCGCTTGGTCTCGCGGGCGAGGCCGGTCAGGAGGCCGGCCCGGCCCAGCATGGACTTCTCCATGAGCGCGTTGACGGGGCAGACGGTGACGCACTGGCCGCAGGCGACGCAGCTGGACTGGTCGACGGGCACGTCGTCGTCCCAGATGACGCGCGGGCGCTCGCGCTCCCAGTCGATGCGGAGCGTCTCGTTGACCTGGACGTCCTGGCAGACCTCGACGCAGCGGCCGCAGAGGATGCACTGGTCGGGGTCGTAGACGTAGAAGGGGCTGGAGTCGTCCACGGGGTAGCCCTTGGGACGGAAGGGGCGGCTCTGGCGCTCGATGCCCATCCGCTCCACCGTCTCGTGGAGCGCGCAGTCGCCGTTGTTGTTCTCGCAGACGGTGCAGTAGAGCTCGTGCTCGCGGAGCAGCCGCTCCACCGCCTCGCGGCGGGCGGCGCGCAGCTCCGCGCTGGCGACCACCACCTCCATGCCGTCGCGCGCCGGCGTGGCGCAGGCGCGCACCACCTCCCCGTCCGCCCGGACGAGGCAGGCGTCGCAGGTCTGGAGCGGGCCCAGGGAGGGGTGGTAGCAGATGTGGGGGAGGTCGTAGCCGTGGCGGAGCAGGACCTCCAGCAGAGGGGCGCCGGCCTCGGCCGCCATCTCGCGCCCGTCCGCCAGCAGCCGGACGGCAGGCGGCGCGGCGGCCTCGCCCAGGCCGGCCGCGCCCGCCGTTCCGGGCCGTTCCAACAGGAATGCGTCGGCGGGGTCCATCTCTCCCGCTTCCCTCCTTCCGCGCGCTGGCTCCCCCGGCGCGCGCCCGCCCGGCCGGAGGCGCGGCTGCGGGAGGGCGGGCGTAGCTCCCCTCCCCGCCGGGGACGAA
>JAIMAT010000069.1 GCA_023511835.1 Bacillota bacterium
CCGTGATCTCCCTCCCGTCCAGGAAGAGCCGGCTCCAGGAGAGGTGGTTGAGGCCGATCGTGCGGAGGCTGACGCGCTCCTCCGCCACCCCCAGCGCCCGCGCCACCCCGCGCTGCAGGCTGAGCGGCACGTTGCAGAGGCCGAAGGAGCGGACGGCGGGCTCGTGGCGGCGGATGGCCTCCGTCACCAGGCCCGAGGGGTTGGTGAAGTTGACCAGCCAGGCCTGCGGCGCCAGCTCGCGCACGTCGGCGGCCAGCTCGAGCGCCACCGGCACCGTCCGCAGCGCCAGGGCGAAGCCGCCCGGCCCGGTGGTCTCCTGGCCGACGACGCCGTGGCGGAGCGGGATCCGCTCGTCGAGGCGGCGCGCGGCCACCCCGCCGACGCGGAACTGGCTGATCACGAAGTCGGCGCCCTCCAGGGCGCGCCGCCGGTCGAAGGTGACCTCGATCCGCGCCGGGTGGCCCGCCCGCGCGAACATCCGCCGCACGAGCCCGGCCACCGCCTCCACCTTCTCCGCCCCCTCGGGCAGGTCGACCAGCACCAGCTCCGCCAGCGGCAGGCTCTCCCTGCGCCGCAGGAAGCCCTGCGCCAGCTCGGCGGTGTAGACGCTGCCTCCGCCGACCACCACCACCCGCACGAGCCGCACCCCCGCCCTCAGCTGGCCGCCGCGTCGACGTTGAAGTGGAGCGCGATGGGCGGCAGCACCTTGAAGGCCTCGGCCAGCTCGCAGCCGGCCCCGGCCCCGATCTCGCGCGCCTTCCCCTCGAAATAGGCCTGCACGAAGGGCCAGGTCTCGGGCGGGAACTGGCTCCGGTGCGCCCGCAGCGCCTCCAGCT
Organism: Bacillota bacterium; assembly: GCA_023511835.1. NCBI lineage: Bacteria > Bacillati > Bacillota > Bacillota bacterium. Next base: position 837 of record JAIMAT010000069.1, read on the forward strand.
TCAGAGCCCAGGTCTCGCCCACGTCGACGCGCGTGTTGGGCGCCGCCGTGCCGTAGAAGGCGACGGCCTGCACCTCGTGGCGCGGTTCCGGCCCCTCGCCGCTGCGGAGGGCGTAGGGGAAGGCGGCCAGGATCGCCGCCGCCGCGGCCGCCAGGCCGGTCAGCCGGTGGTCCGGATGCGCCTCGTAGGGGAGCCAGGGGTCGGGCGCGAGGAGGAGGTCGGGCCGGAAGGCGCGGATCTCCCGCGCCAGCGCCCGGCGGACGGCGCCTTCCTCCAGCTCGCCCCCGTCCGGGAAGCCGAGCCAGCCCATCTCCGCCACGCCGAGGAGGCGGGCCGCCGCCTCGGCCTCGCCGCGCCGGACGGCGGCCAGCTCGGCCGGCGACATCGCGGGATCGGCGCTGCCCACGCCGCCGTCGGTCACCGTCACCACGCGCACCCGGCCGCCCGCCCGGCAGAGCCGGGCGACGGTGGCGCCGGCGCCCACCTCCATGTCGTCGGGGTGGGGCTGGATACAGAGCACGCGCCGCATCCCGAGGAGGTCGGGGACGGGCACGAGGTCGGTGATGCGCATCGCTGCCACCTCCGCCGCGGCAGGCTTGGCCCGCCGCTCTGTCGAACAAGGTTTCGGTGCGGGGGGTGCGACTCCTGGAGAGGTGGCGGAAGATCGCCTACAGCTCGGGCTCGCTGGGCAGCGCGCTCCTGAGCCAGGCGTTCGGTGCCTTCGTCCTCTTCTTCTACGAGGACACGGTCAAGCTGCCGGTGGCCGCCGTCGGCACGCTCTTCGCCCTGTACGGCTTCTGGAACGCGATCAACGACCCGCTCTTCGGCTACCTCTCGGACCGGACGCGCACCCGCTGGGGGCGGAGGATCCCGTACATCGCGCTGGGATTCCTGCCGCTGGCGGTCGCCTTCGCCCTGGTCTGGTCGCCGCCGCTGGGGGCGGGGACGACCCCGCTGCTGGCCTACTTTTTCGGCATCATCTTCATCTTCGACGGCCTCTACACGCTGGTCATCCTCAACTGGACGGCGCTCTTCCCGGAGATGTTCCGGACGCTGGAGGAACGCGCCCAGGTCTCCGCCTGGCGGCAGATCTTCACGGTGGTGGGGGCGCTGCTGGGCATGGCGGCAGCACCTCTCCTCTACGGCAGCCGGCTGGGCTGGGCGGGGATGGGCTGGCTCTTCGCCGCCGTCGCGGCGCTGGCCCTCGGCGTCTCGCTGCTCGGCAGCCGCGAGGGGGCCTCGGGGCGGACGGGGAGCGAGGAAGCGGTCCTCTCCCCCTGGTTGGCGCTCCGCTACACCTTCTCCAGTCGCTCCTTCCTGTTCTACGTGATGGCCAGCTTCGCCTTCCAGCTCAACTTCACGCTCCTGCCGTCGGTCATGCCCTTCTACACGAAGTACGTGCTGCGGGTGGGCAACACCGAGACCTCGCTCCTGCTGGGCGTCATCTTCGTCGTCACCTTCCTGGCCATGCTGCCCTGGTCGAGGGTGACCGTCCGCATCGGCGCGCGGGCGGCCATCATCCGCTCGGCGATCGCCTTCGCGGTGGCGCTCTGGGGCTTCCTCTTCGTGGGCAGCTTCCAGCAGGCGCTGGTGGTGGCGGGGCTGGCGGGGATCGGCCTGGCCGGCCAGATGATGCTCCTGGACGTGCTGATCGCCGACGTGATCGACGAGGACGAGCTGCGCACCGGCGTCCGCCGCGAGGGGATGTACTTCGGCATGCAGGCGCTGATCATCCGCCTGGGCATCGCGGTGCAGGCGCTGGTGATGACGCTCACCCAGCTGTTGACCGGCTACGACCCGCACCTGGCCGTCCAGCCGCCGCGGGCGCTCCTCGGCCTGCGCCTCCTCCTGGGCGGCGTGCCCAGCCTCTTCATCGCCCTGGGCGTCCTCTCCATGCTCTTCTACCCGCTCTGGGGACCGCGCCTGGCCGAGATGCGCGCGCAGCTGGCGGCGCGCCAGGCGGCGGCCGGCGAGGCGGGGGGGCCGGCGGTTGGCGGCTAGGGCCGGAGCGGAGGCGGAGGAGCGCGTCGCGGCGCTCCTGGAGCGGCGCGTGGAGCTGCGCCGGAGCCTCCTGGAGTGGTACCGCGCGCGCGGCCGGCGCCTGCCCTGGCGCGAGAGCCGCGACCCCTACGCCATCCTCGTCTCCGAGGTGATGCTCCAGCAGACGCGGGTGGAGACCGTCATCCCGTACTGGCGGCGCTTCCTCGCCCGCTTCCCCGACGCGGCCAGCCTCGCCCGCGCCGACCCGGCCGAACTGGAGGCGCTCTGGTCCGGCCTGGGCTACTACCGCCGCGCGCGGGCGCTCCAGGCCTGCGCGCGCGAGCTGGCCGAGCGCTACGGAGGAAGCCTGCCGGCCGACCCGGAGCTCCTCCGCCGCCTGCCCGGCGTCGGCGCCTACACGGCCGGCGCGGTGGCCAGCATCGCCTTCGGCCTGCCCGAGCCGGCCCTGGACGGCAACGCCCAGCGCCTCCTGACCCGCCTGGCCGCCCTGGAGGGCGACGCCTCGCGCCCACCCCTGCGCCGGCTCCTGGAGCGGCTGGCCCGGGGGCTGCTCGACCCGGACCGGCCCGGCGCCTGGAACCAGGCCGTCATGGACCTGGCCGCCACCCTCTGCCGGCCGCGCCGCCCGCGCTGCCCGGAGTGCCCCCTGGAGAGCTTCTGCAAGGCGCGCCGTCTCGGCCTGGAGGAGGCGCTGCCGCCGCCCCGCCCGCGGGCGGCGCCGCGGCCGCAGCCGGTGGCGGTCCTCGCGCTCCTGGCGCGGCCGCGGGCGGGCGGAAGCCGCCTGCTGGTGGTCCGCCGCCCCCCGCGCGGCCTCCTGGCCGGCCTGCCGGCGCTCCCGGTGGAGGAGTCGCCCTGGGAGGCCCTGGACTTGGAGGCCTGGCTGGCCCGCCTTCTGCCGGGGCTCGCGGCAGGGGCCCGGAGGCGGCTCGCCGCCTCCGGAGGCGAGCCGCTGACCCGCTACGCCCACGCCTTCAGCCACCGCCTCTGGCAGGCGGAGGTGCGCGCGCTGCGCCTGGAGGAGGCGCCGGCGCCGGCGGCGGAGGGCCGCTGGGTCGCCTGCGGCGAGCTGGACGCCCTCCCCTTCCCGGCCGCCTTCCGGCCGGCGCTGGCCGCCCTGCGCGGGGCCGCCGCCGCTCAGGGCTCCTCCTCCGCGGAGCCGGGGTAGAAGACGGTGGCGGGGAAGGGGTCGGGCTCCTGCCCGGCCGCGGCCCGGCCGACCGCGCGGGCGCCCAGGAGCACCGCCCCCCGCTCCACCGCCGCGTGCTGGGTCGCCCGCAGGGCGGGCAGCCCGGTGGCGCGGGCCAGCGCCTGCAGGCGGAGGTCGCTCAGCGCGGCCAGGCCGCCCACGTGCAGGTGGTGCGGCGCCGCGCCCTCCCCGGCGCGGTGGCGCCAGGCCTCCAGCGCCGCCGCCGCCCGCGTCGCCGGCGCCTCCACCACCAGCCGGGCCAGGACGGCGGCGCCGCTCCCCTCGTCCAGCCCGCGCAGCTCCCAGCGGCCGTCCGGCCCCGTCTCCAGCCGGGCCGGGCCGTCCGGGGCGGCCGCCCGGGCGAGGCGCTCCGTCTCGGCCCAGCCCGAGGAGAGTCCCAGCCCCTCCTCGAGCCAGCGGTCGAGCCGGCCGGCCGGACCGGCCCGCGCCTCCAGCAGCGAGTAGAGGCGCATGCCCTCCTGGAAGGCGACGCGGGGGGGCGACTCCTCGGCGAGAGGGCCCGGCTGCGGGCGGCCGGGATCCGCCTCCCCCTCCAGCGCCTCCGGGGGGAGGCCGCTTACCACGCGCAGCGTCGCCTCCTCCTCCAGGAGGAGGAGCGCCTCGGCCGGCTCCGGCCACCCCCCGCCGCTCCAGCAGGCCCCGGCATGGCCCGCCACCTCGGCCACGCGCCGGTCCAGGAGCGCCACCACCGGCAGCGGGAAGTCGAGGACGCGCGGGGCCGTCCGGCCCAGCTCGCCCAGGCTGGGGCGGAGCGGCGGGAGAAGCTCCGCCAGCTCCGCCCCCGCCGCCCCCAGGCGGGCGGGAGGCAGCCAGCCCCGCGCCCGGCGATCCAGAAGGCCGAGCCGGTCGGCGCCGGCCGCCTCCGCGACGCCTTCCCCGCCGCAGAGGGCGGCCACCAGCCAGGCGCCCAGCGGTCCGAAGCGGAGCGCCCCCCCGGCGGGAGGAAGCCCGGCGGGCAGGCTGCGGCGAAGCTCCTCCAGCGCCGCCGCGGCCGCCTCGGCGCCCGCGCCGGCCAGCGGGAGCGGTCCGGCCAGCGGCAGGCCGTCGGCCCGCCAAAGCATGGCCTGGTCCGCCTCGGCCACCAGGACCACGCCGGCCACCTCCTGCGGCAGGAGCCCCGAGCGGCGCACCAGGTCGCGCAGCGTCGTCACCAGCGTCCGCTCCAGCTGCCGGGGCTGCCCGGCCGGCCAGGAGCCGGTCAGGAAGGCGACGCCGCGCCCGCCCGCGTCGGCCAGCGCGGCGCGCAGCACGCCCCGGCGCCCGTCCACGTCGACCACGAGCAGGATGGACTCCATGGACCGCCCCCGCCCCCGCCGCGCGCGGCCGGGCCAGCCGTGGCCGGACCGGCCGCCTGGCGCCGTCTGGCGCTTCCTTTTCGAACCGGAGCGGGGGCCTTCCTGCGCAAAGCGTCCAAAACGACAGAAAGTACCGGCCAGACGACACCGGGGCCCCGCAGGGCCCCGGTGTCCGCCCGGAAGAAAGCGGCGCCTGCGCGGCCTCTACTTCACCGCCGCCTGCAGCGCCTGGAGCTTCTGCTCGTCCAGCCGGACCACCTGGTCGGGGAGCGGGCCGTAGTAGAGGTCCTTGGCGTAGGACTGGCCGTCGCGGATCATCCAGGCCACCAGGTCCAGGAGCGGCTTGGTGACGCGGTTCTTGTCCAGCAGCAGCCAGCTGAAGCCGGCGATGGGATAGGTGGTCGGACCCGGCGCGTTGACGAACATCGCGCGGAGGTCGGAGGGCATGTTGGCGGCCGCCTGTTCGGCACCCACCGAGGCGCCGTCCACGCTGGGCGCCACCCACTGGCCGTCCCTGTTCCGGATGGTGGCCACGGGGATCCCGTTCTGCATGGCGTAGGCCATCTCGAAGTAACCGATCCCGCCCGGAACCTGCTTCACCTGGGCGGAGACGCCGTCGGAACCCTTGCCGCCCACGCCGGCGGGCCAGCTGACCGAGGTCCCGCTGCCCACCTTCGAGCTCCACTCCGGGCTGACCGCGGAGAGGTAGCTGGTGAAGATGAAGGTGGTGCCGCTCCCGTCCGAGCGGTGGACGACCGCGATGGGAAGATCCGGAAGCTTCCGGTTCGGGTTGAGGCTCTGGATCGCGGGATCGTTCCACTTCTGGATCTGGCCGAGGTAGATCTTGGCCAGCACGTCGCCGGTCAGGCGGAGGCCCGAGCCGACCCCGGGCAGGTTGTAGCCCACGGCTACGGCGCCCAGCGTGATGGGGATGTGGACGATGGACGGATGCTCCTGGAGCTGCTGGTCGTTGAGCGGCGCGTCCGAGGCGCCGAAGTCGACGGTGCCCGCGAAGAGCTGCTGCTGGCCGGCCCCGCTGCCGATGGACTGGTAGTTGATCTGGACGCCGGGGTGGAGCTTCTGGTACTCGGCGAACATCTTGCTGAAGAGCGGGTAGTCGAAGGTGGAACCCGCCCCCGTCAGCGCCGCCTGCCCGGAGCCGCCGGAGGGCGTCGCCCCGGCGTTCGGGCCCGTCCCTCCAGGGGGCGGCGTCGCGGCGCCGCCCCCGCAGGCGCCCAGCGCCAGCGCAAGGGCCAGGGCGAGCACGGGAACGGCGAGCATCCGGGCGCGACCCGGCGCGGGCCGCATTCCGCTCATGGACTCCATCGACCTCCTCGGAGGAGTCTTCCCACAGGGGAAGGCTAACCTGTCCGGAGAAACGACGGGTTGCGGAAGCGTTAAGCCGGGCGGCGGCGGCACGTGGCGCCCTGCCGGAAGGAAGGCGGCGGCGGCCTGCCCGACCTTCCGACCACTGCCTCTCTCCCTCTCCGGCCCCCGTCCTGGCCGCCCGCCTAGGCGCCGGCGGCCTCCGCCTCCCCGGCCGCCTCCTTCCAGCGCCGCAGCAGCGCGATCTCCGGGCCGTACTCGCGCTCCTCGTCGACGGGCGTCTCCAGGCAGAGCGGGATCTCGCGAAAGGCGGGCAGGGTGGCGGCGCGGCGCAGGCCCTCCTCGCCGATGTAGCCCTTCAAGAGGCGCTGATGGCGGTCGCGGCGGCCGCCGAAGTCGACCATGCTGTCGTTGAAGTGGATCACCTTGATCAGAGGAAGCGCCCCCGTGGCGCGCAGCTCCGCCTCGAAGGCGGCCACCGAGCGCTCGTCGCGCCAGTCCACCACGCCCGCCGCGAAGGCGTGGCAGGTATCCAGGCAGAGCCCCAGTCGCTCCGGCTGGCGTACCGCCTCGACGATCTCCATCCACTCCGCCGGCGTCCGCCCCATCTCGGAGCCCTGCCCGGCCGTGTTCTCCAGGCAGAGCAGGGTGGAGCCCCGATAGCCGGCCAGGATCTCGTCCAGCGTCTCCACCATGCGGCGCTTGCCCTCCTCCTCGCCCCCGCCCACGTGCTTGCCGAAGTGGACGACCAGCCAGGGGGTGCCCAGCGCCTCCGTCAGCTCCAGGTCGTTGATCACCGAGGCTACCGTGGTCTCGTGCAGCTTGGGGTCGTAGGTGGCCAGGTTGGTGACGTAGGGCGAGTGGGCCACCGTCCAGACGTCGGCCTCCCGGGCCGCCTGGGCGCCGCGCGCCCCCGCCGCCCGGTCGACCGCCTTCAGCTGATAGCTTCGCGGATTCTTTGGAAAGTACTGAAAGAAATTGCCATTAAGCTCCAGGGCGGCCTCCACCGCCTTCTCGAAGCCCCGGGCGGTGCTCAGGTGGCAACCGACTCGCACGGCGGCGCTCCTTTCACCCACTTCTTTCCGCTCAAACGGCCCGCCCCCGCGGAAGCGGCGCCCCGCCCGCGGGGCCCCGGCGCGCTCAGAGCGACTCCAGCACGCGGCGCAGGCCGCGCAGGGCGCCGAGCTGCCAGGGCAGGAGCGCGGGCATGACGAGGCCGTAGTTGATCACGTCGAAGCGCTGGCGCGGCATCCGCCGCGCCAGCAGCGCGGTGGCGGCGAAGCCCGCCAGCGAGAGGCCGGCCGCCAGCACGGCCTGGCGCCGGGCCCGGCCGGGCTCGGCGCGCCTCGCCAGCCAGGCGAGCCAGGCGGCCCAGCTGCCGTGCTCCAGCGCTCCCAGCAGGTTGCCCAGCCGCTCGGGCAGCCTCCCTCGCACCGGCTCCCAGAGGTCGACCCGGTCGGGGACGCCCAGCCGCCCCAGCGGCCAGAAGAGCGCCACCGGCGAGAACCAGACGGCCACGTCGGTCGCGCTGTGCAGCCCCATCCCGGCCAGCAGCCCCCCGTAGCGCTGCCGGCGGACCGCGGCCGGCGGCGGGCCCGCCTCGCGGCGCGCCGCCAGCCGCTCCAGCCCGAGCGCCCAGAGCGGCTGGAGGAGCCAGGAGTGGCTCCAGCTCCGGTGAAGCGAGGCGGCCAGCCGCGGGTGGAAGGGGTAGAGCGGCAGCTCCAGGGCCAGGTCGGCGTCGGGCGCCAAGCTGCCCCAGACCACTGCCGTCTTGTAGGCCGCCTCCGGGCTCCCCGGCGGCCGCGCGCCCGGATAGCGGCGGGCCGCCAGCCAGCTCCCCATCCAGCCGTGCAGGGCCAGTTGCGCCACGCGCCCCTCCCCCTCTCCCGCCGCCGGGCACCCGACTCGCTCTAGGCCCGTTCCCCGGACGCCAGGCTGTACTGCCCGTGCGTCCAGGCGGCGAAGGCCTCGCGCTGCGCCTCGCTGGGCTCGGGCACCGGCTTGAGGACATAGCGCGAGGGCCGCCGTTCGCCCAGCTTCACCTCCACCCGCCGCTCCTCCTCCCGGCGGAAGGTGGTCAGACGGACGCGCTCGCCCGGGCGGCGGTCGGCGAGGCGCTCGCGCAACCCCTTCTCGTCGACCACCCGGAAGCCGTCGACGGCCACGATCTCGTCACCCGGGGCGAGGCCGCTGCCGTAAGCGGGCCCGTCCTCCAGGACCGTGGCCACCAGGAGGCGGCCCTCGCGGCTCTCCAGGCGGACGCCCAGCTCGGCGCCGGGCCGCTTCTCGTACCACCAGGCCCAGCGCTCGTCGCTCCCGGGCATCGGCTCGCCGCCGGCGGCGCCCTCCTCCTCCGGCTCCTCGCGCCGCCGCTCCAGCTCCAGGCCCAGGAACTCCAGCGGGCCCGCCCAGTCCATCTCCTCCGTGCCGGTCACGTAGCGGGCGAAGAAGTCGTCGAGGGAGAAGCCCGAGACTTCCTCGGCGACGGCCTTCCAGCCCTCCAGCTCGGGAACGCCCCGGTCGCGGCTGCCGTACCGCTCCCAGAGGAGGCGCATCACATCGTCCAGCGAGCGGCGCCCCTCCGTCCGGCTGCGGATCTCCACGTCCAGCGCCAGCCCCACCAGCGAGCCCTTCACGTAGTACGAGATGCCGGTGTTGGGCGTGTTCTCGTCGGGCCGGTAGAAGTCGATCCAGGTGTTCCAGCTGGACTCGGCCACCGGCTGGACGCGCCGCCCCGGCGTCTCCTCCAGGCGCTGGACGGCCTCCGCCACGTAGGCGAGGAAGCGCTCGCGCGGCACCACCCCCGCCCGCCCCACCAGCATCCAGGCGTAGTAGTCGGTCAGGCCCTCCATCGCCCAGAGCAGCCGCGTCAGGTTCTCGCGCAGGTAGTCGAAGGGGCCCAGCGCCACCGGCCGGATGCGCTTGACGTTCCAGAGGTGGAAGAACTCGTGCGCGAAGAGGGTGAGCGTGCGCGAGTACTCCTTGGGATCGCGGAAGCGGAAGCGGCCCACCTGGATGGCCGTCGAGTTCCGGTGCTCCAGGCCGCCGCCGCGCCGATCCACCAGGTGGACCAGGAAGGTGTAGTGGCGGTAGGGCAGGCCGCCCATCATCCGCGCCGCCTCCGCGACGATGGCGCGCACGTCGGCGACCAGCCGCTCGGGCTCCTCGTTCCCGTGGCCGTCCAGCACCAGCCGGTGCGGCACGCCCTCCACCTCGAAGGTGTAGAGGCGCGGCCGGCCGCATTCCACCGGGCAGTCCACCAGCTCGTCGTAGTCGGCGGCGCGGAAGAGTCCCGGCCGCCCCTCCACCGGCTCGAGCCCCGTGTAGACCTCCCAGCCCGCCGGCGCCTCCACCTCCAGGGTGCAGGGCAGCTCCTTCCCCCCCTCCAGGTAGAGGAAGAGGAGCGTCCCGTTCCAGAAGGCGTGGTGCTCGTCCAGGTCGGCCGCGTCCACGTCCAGCTGATGCGCCCAGACGCGCCAGCGCAGGCGGAGCGCCTCGTGGCCCTGGAGCCGCACCCGCCAGGTGGACTTGCCCACCTTCTCCAGCGGCAGCTCGGCGCCGGCCTCCTCCCCGTCCGACTCCGCGCGCAGGTCGACCAGGTGTTTGGCGTAGTCCTCGATGCTGTACGATCCCGGCGTCCAGACCGGCAGGCTGAACTCCAGCGTCCCCTCGGGCGCCGGCCCGCCGGCGGCCGAGGCGCCGCGGAAACCGGCCAGGCCGGTGACGCGCAGGCTCACCTCGAAGTAATGGGTCGCAGGTTCCGGCATGGCGACGTGGTAGGCGATCTCCGGCATGCGGTCACGGTCACCCCTTCCTCAGGATTCCCATTCCGCCGCGCGCGGTGGATCCCTGCCCGGCGGCGGGGGCGGGCGTGTCGAGCTGCGGGCGCGGCTGAGGCCGGGCGACGGGCCGGCCGACCTGGCGGAGGCGCTGGCCTGGCTCCGCTGGGCGGGGGCGGCCGGCTTCCGGCTGCTCTTCTTCGATCCGGGCGCGGCGGACGAGGAGGAGGCGGGGCGCTGGCTGGCCCGCCTCCAGGTGGCGGCGGAGGCGCTGGCGCCGGCGCTGGAGGTGCGGGCCGCCCGCTGGCTTCCCCTCCCCC
>JAIMAT010000070.1 GCA_023511835.1 Bacillota bacterium
GCGCGCCGCCAGCGACGCCGTCGTCCTGGGGTTGAGGCTGCGCGCCGGCGTCGACCCCGAGGCCTTCGGCCGCCGCTTCGGCCTGGCGCTGGAGGAAGCCTTCCCCGGCGCCGTGCGCCGGGCGCTGGCCAGCGGGCTGGCCGAGCTCCGCGGGGGGAGGCTCCGCCTGACCGAGGAGGGGTGCTTCCTCGCCCACCGGGTGATGGTGGAGTTCCTGCCGCCGGCCTCTTAGCACTCGCGATCCGCGAGTGCTAAACTCGGGGCTGAACCATGAGGTGGTGGCCGTGCGGGAACGGAGCCAGCAGATCCTGAAGGCCATCGTACGCGACTACGTGCGCAGCGCCGAGCCCGTGGCCTCGCGCACCGTCGCGAGGAAGTACCTGGCGGGCCTCAGCCCGGCCACCGTACGCAACGAGATGGCCGACCTGGAGGAGGCCGGCTTCCTCGAGCAGCCGCACACCTCCGCCGGCCGCGTCCCCTCCGACAAGGGCTACCGCTACTTCGTCGACTATCTGCTGGACCCGCCCGAGGAGCCGGCCCCCAGCCTGATCGAAGAGCAGGCGGCCTCGCTCCTGGAACTGCGGGCGCGCCGGGTGGAGGCGTTGATGCAGGAGGCGGCGCGGGTGCTGGCCGAGATGACCGACTGCCTCTCGGTGGTGACGGCGCCCCAGCTGGAGCGCCTCCGCCTGCAGGCCGTCCACCTGCTGCCCGCCGAGGGCGGGCGGGCGCTCCTGATCCTGGTCAGCGAGGAGGGCGTGGTCGACCACCGCCTGGTCGACCTGGGCGAGGGGGCGGCGGCCGGCCCCGGGGAGCTGGAGACGCTCTCCGCCCTGCTGACGCGGGCGCTGGCCGGGCTCACCCTGCGCGAGATCTCGGGCGGCCTCCTGCGCCACCTGGAGAACGAGGTGGGTCGCTTCGGGCGCGTCCTGGAGGCGCTTCTGGAGACGCTGGAGGAGGAGGAGAAGGGGCCGGGCGGCCTGCGCATCATCCTGCACGGGGCCCGCGTCCTCTTCCAGCAGCCGGAGTTCCGCGACGCGGGCATGGTGCAGATCCTCCTGGACCTGCTGGAGCAGGAGGATCTGCTGGCGGGCCTGCTGGAGGCCGGCGCCTGGATGCCCCAGCACGGGGTGAGCGTGGCCATCGGCCGCGAGCTGCCGCTGGTGACGGTGCGCCACTTCAGCATGGTGAGCGCGCCCTACGGCGCCGGCGGCACCCCCCTGGGGCGCGTCGGGGTGGTGGGCCCGCGGCGGATGGACTATGCCATGGTGATGATGGCCGTCGACGAGGTGACGCGGCGGCTGGAGTCGGCGCTGGAACGGATGTTCTGACTGCTGACGCGGCGCGGGCGGCCCCGTCGCCCGCGCCCAACGGCAGGCTCGCGGCCCGCGGCAGGCGCGGGCCGCGCTGCGCGAGACGGGGGCGGGGCGCAGCTCGAGGGCGGCCGCCGGCCCGGAGAGAGCGAGGACGGGGTGAGGATGGAGGAGCAGGAGAAGCGGGAGGAGCGCGAGGAACGCGACGAGGAGGCCGGCGCCGGCCGGCCCGGGGACGCGGAGGAGGCGCGGGAGGAGGCGGCCGGGGAGGAGGCGCTCCGGCGCGAGCTGGAGCAGGCCCGCGCCCTGGCGGCAGAATACCTGGAGACCGCCCAGCGGCTGAAGGCCGACTTCGACAACTACCGCCGGCGGATGTTCCAGGAGCAGGCGCGCTGGAAGGCCGACGGCGTGGCGGAGGCGGTGGCCGAGCTGCTGCCCGTGGCCGACAACCTGGAGCGGGCGCTGGCCGCCGGCGGGGAGAACGCCGCCGCGCTCCGCCAGGGCGTGGAGCTGACGCTCCGCCAGCTGCGCGAGGCGCTCGGGCGCCTGGGCGTGGAGGCGGTGGAGAGCGTCGGCCACCCCTTCGATCCGTCCGTCCACGAGGCGGTGCAGCGGGTGGAGGGGAGCGGGCGCCCCGAGGGCGAGGTGGTCGGGGAGATCCGCAAGGGTTACCGCATGCGCGAACGGCTTCTGCGGCCGGCGCTGGTGGCGGTGGCGGCGGGCGCCGAGGCGCCCGCGGGCCGGGCCGCCACGGCGGGCGGCGGGGAGACGGCCGCCGGCGACGGGGAGAGCACGGAGGGGGAGGCGTGAAAAGCGTGGGCAAGGTGATCGGCATCGATCTGGGCACGACCAACTCGGTGGTGGCCGTCATGGAGGGCGGCGACCCCGTGGTGATCACCAACGCCGAAGGGAGCCGGCTGACCCCCTCGGTGGTGGCCTTCACCAAGGCCGGCGAGCGCCTGGTCGGGCAGCTGGCCAAGCGGCAGGCGGTCACCAACCCGGAGCGGACGGTCTACTCCATCAAACGCTTCATGGGCCGGACCTACGAGGAGACGGCGGAGGAGCGCGCCCGCGTCCCCTATCGCGTCGAGCGCGGGCCCAACGGCGACACGCGCGTGCGCATCGACGACAAGCTCTACTCGCCGCAGGAGATCTCGGCCATGATCCTGCAGAAGCTGAAGGCGGACGCCGAGGCCTACCTGGGCGAGAAGGTGAGCCAGGCGGTGATCACCGTGCCCGCCTACTTCAACGACAGCCAGCGGCAGGCGACCAAGGACGCCGGCCGCATCGCGGGTCTGGAGGTGCTGCGCATCATCAACGAGCCCACGGCCTCCGCCCTGGCCTACGGGCTCGACAAGCAGGGCAACCAGACCATCCTGGTCTTCGACCTGGGCGGCGGCACCTTCGACGTCTCGCTGCTGGAGGTGGGCGAGGGCGTCTTCGAGGTGAAGGCGACCGCGGGCAACAACCACCTGGGCGGGGACGATTTCGACCAGCGCATCATCGACTGGCTGGTGCAGGAGTTCCGGCGCGAGCACGGGATCGACCTGTCCAAGGACCGGACGGCGCTCCAGCGGCTGAAGGAGGCGGCGGAGCGGGCGAAGATCGAGCTCTCCAGCGCCACCACCACCTCCATCAACCTGCCCTTCATCACCGCCGGGCCCGAGGGGCCGCTCCACCTGGACACCACGCTGACGCGAGCCCGCTTCGAGGAGCTGACCGCCGACCTGGTCGAGGCGACCATGGGCCCGGTGGAGCAGGCGCTCTCCGACGCCGGCCTGCGCCCCGAGCAGATCGACAAGGTGCTCCTGGTCGGCGGCTCCACGCGCATTCCTGCGGTGCAGGAGGCGGTCCGCCGCCGCTTCGGCAAGGAGCCCTTCAAGGGGATCAACCCCGACGAGGTGGTGGCGGTGGGCGCCGCCATCCAGGCCGGCGTCCTGGCGGGCGAGGTGAAGGACGTCCTCCTGCTGGACGTGACGCCGCTCACCCTGGGCATCGAGACGCTGGGCGGGGTGATGACGCCCATCATCGAGAGGAACACCACCATCCCCACGTCCAAGAGCCAGGTCTTCTCCACGGCGGCCGACGGCCAGACGCAGGTGGAGATCCACGTGCTTCAGGGCGAGCGGAAGATGGCCGCGGACAACAAGAGCCTGGGCCGCTTCCTGCTCGACGGCATCCCGCCGGCGCCGCGCGGCGTGCCGCAGATCGAGGTGACCTTCGACATCGACGTCAACGGTATCCTGAAGGTGTCGGCCAAGGACCGGGGCACCGGCCGCGAGCAGCACATCACCATCCAGGCCTCCTCCAACCTGAGCGAGGAGGAGATCCAGCGGATGGTCCGCGAGGCGGAGGCGCACGCCGAGGAGGACCGCCGCCGCAAGGAGCTGGCCGACGCCCGGAACGCGGCCGACGGGGCCGCCTACGCGGCGGAGAAGACGCTCCGCGACCTGGGTGAGAAGGTCCCCGCCGACGAGGCCTCGCGCGTGCGGGAGAAGATCGAGGCGGTGAGAAAGGCCCAGTCGGGCGAGGACCTGGAGGCGATCCGCCGCGCCACCGAGGAGCTGAACCAGGCGCTGATGGCGATCGGCGCCCGCCTCTACCAGCAGGGGGAGGCGGCGACGGGCGGCAACCAGGCCACTGGAACCGAAGGGGGTCCCACCGTCGACACGGAGGGTCGCTGATCCATGACGGACCGCGACTACTACGAGGTGCTGGGCGTCGGCCCGAACGCCTCGCAGGAGGAGATCAAGGCCGCCTTTCGGCGTCTGGCGCGCCGCTACCACCCGGACGCCCATCCGGACGATCCGGAGGCGGAGGCCAAGTTCAAGGAGATCAACGAGGCCTACCAGGTCCTCGGCGACCCCGAGAAGCGCGCCCAGTACGACCGCTTCGGCCACGCCGCCTTCCGGCCCGGGGCGGGGGCGGAGGGCGGCGCCGGCGGGGGTTTCGGCGGCTTCGGCGTCGACTTCGACGACCTGGGGCTGGGCGACATCTTCGAGAGCTTCTTCGGCGGCGGCCCCCGCCGCCGGGCCGGCCCGGAGCGCGGTCGCGACGTGGTGGTGGAGGCGACGGTCGACTTCCACACCGCCTTCTTCGGAGGCTGGCAGGAGGTCGAGGTGGTGCGCGAGGAGAGCTGCCCGACCTGCGGGGGCAGCGGGGCGGCGCCCGGGACGGGACCGGTCCGCTGTCCCCGCTGCGGCGGCCGGGGCCAGGTGCGCAGCGCCCGCCAGACGCCCTTCGGCTCCTTCGTGGTCTCCAGCACCTGCCCGCAGTGCGGCGGGCGCGGCACCGTCATCGAGCGCCCCTGCCCGACCTGCGGCGGCCGGGGGACAGCCCGCCGGAGGAAGTCCATCCGCGTCCGGATCCCCGAGGGGGCGGAGGAGGGCGTCCGCCTGCGCGTGGCCGGCGAGGGCGAGGCGGGCCGTGCGGGAGGCCCGCCGGGCGATCTGCTGGTGCTGCTCCACGTCCGGCCCGACCCGCGCTGGCGGCGCTCGGGCGCCGACGTGCTGCTCACCCTCCCCATCCACTACGCGCAGGCGGTGCTGGGCGACGAGGTCGAGGTGGAGGGGCCGCGCGGGACGGAGCGCTTGCACATTCCGCCCGGAACGCCCTCGGGGACCGAGTTCCGCATCCGCGGCAAGGGCGCGCGGCGGCTCGACCAGGGCGGATTCGGCGACCTGCGCGTGCGGGTGGAGATCCGCGTGCCGAAGGAGGTCGGCGAGGAGGAACGAAGCCTCCTCCAGCGCCTGGCCGAGCTGGAGGGCCGGCGGCTCTCCGGTCGCGACGAGCGGGGCTTCGTGCGGCGCATGCGCGACGCCCTGAACATGTAGCCGCCGGCGGGGCGCGCCGTCGCACCCGCCGGGAGGCCGCCGGACAGGCGGCGGGTGGTGCCCGTGGACTACATCGAGGTGCGCCTCACCGTACCCCCCGAGGCGCTGGAGGCGGTGGCCAACCTGCTCAACGAGCAGGGTTCGGGCGGCGTGGCCATCGACGACGAGCGGGAGGCGACGTTGCGCGCCTACTTCCCCGACGACGAGCGGCTGGAGGAGCGGCTGCGGGCGATCCGCGGGGCGCTCAGCGACCTGGTCGCCTTCTTCCCGGGCATGGCCGAGTGGCGCGAGGAGCGGCGGCGCGTCCGCGAGGAGGACTGGGCCAACGCCTGGCGCCAGTTCTACCACGCCACCCACGTGGGCCGGCGGCTGGTGGTGGTCCCCACCTGGGAGAGCTACCAGCCCGGCCTGGAAGACGTGGTCATCCGCATGGACCCCGGCATGGCCTTCGGCACCGGCACCCATCCCTCCACGGCGCTGGCCATGCGCTGGATCGAGACGGTCCTGGGCGACGAGCCGGGACCCAGGCCGCCTGCCGGCGACGTGCTGGACGTGGGCACCGGCTCGGGCATCCTGGCCATCGCCGTCGCCCTGCTGGACCCGCACCGGCGGGTGCGGGCCCTGGACATCGACCCCGTGGCGGTGCGCGTGGCGCGCCACAACGTGGAGGAGAACGGCGTGGGCGACCGGGTCCGGGTCGAGCTGGGCGAGGCGGGCCGCGAGCCGCCCGCCGCCTACGCCCTCCTCCTGGCCAACCTGACCGCCGACCTGCTGGTGGAGAACGCGCCCCACTTCGCGCGCCTGCTGCAGCCGGGGGGCCTGCTCATCGCCTCCGGTATCGTCGACGTCTACGCGGACGAGGTCCGCCGCCAGCTGACCGCCGAGGGCCTCGTCTGGGAGGGCGTGCGCAGCGAGAGCGGGTGGGTGGCTCCGCTTCTGGCCAAGGCCGCCGCCCCTCAGAGCCCGTCCGGTTCCCAGGGATAGACGATCCACTCCTCCAGGACCTGGTCGTAGTAGTCGGGCGCCTCGCCGGGGAAGAGGGAGCGGGAGGGCTTGTAGTGGAGGACCGCCACCTCGGGCCGTCCGCCGGCGGCCAGAACCCGCTCCTTCACCGCCATCACCGTCCGCCCGGTGTCCCAGACGTCGTCCACCACCAGGATCCGCTTCCCCTTCAGGAAGGGGTCTGGCGGAAACTGGAGAAAGACCGGCTGCTCGCCGTGGTGGTCGACGTCGTCGTAGAAGAGGACCGCCGCCACCAGGATGTTGCGCATGCCGGTCTTCTCGCTGATCAGGCAGGCCGGCACCATGCCGCCGCGCGTCACCACCAGGAGCGCGTCGTAGTCCGAGGGCAGCCTCCGCACCAGGCGGTCGACCGCCTCGGCCACCGACTCCCACGTGAGGCGGACCTTGCGGATGGCGTCGCCCGAGCTGCTCGGCAAGGGGCTTCCACTCCCTGGACGGGGATGATTGGTCCCAGCATAGCACGGCCGAAGCGGCCGCCGGGAAGGCCCGCGCGGGCCGCGGTCGGGCGGTGGACGCCCGGCGGCCGCGCGGGCTACGCTGGGGAGCGACGAAGGCGGAGGGAGGCCGGGATGGAGGCGAGCGAGGCGAGGGAGGACGCGGGCCGGGTGGCGCTCCGGACGCTGGGCTGCAAGGTCAACCAGTACGACGGGGAGGCGCTCCTGGAGCGCTTCCGGCGCGCTGGCTACCGCGTCGTCCCCTTCGAGGAGGAGGCCGAGGTCTACCTCGTCAACACCTGCACGGTGACCGCCGAGAGCGACCGGAAGTCGCGCCAGCTGATCCGCCGCGCCCACCGGCGCAACCCCGACGCGGTGGTGGTGGTGGCCGGCTGCTATGCCCAGGTGGCGCGCGGCGAGGTGGCCGGCCTGCCGGGCGTCGGCGTGGTGCTGGGAAATCAGGCCCGGGAACGGGTGGTGGAGCTGGCGGAGTCCGTCCGCGCCGGCGGTCGACCGGTCTCGGCCGTGCGCGACATCTTCGCCGAGCGGCGCTTCGACGACCTGGCCGTGGAGGCCTTCACCGGCCGGACGCGGGCGCCGCTCAAGATCCAGGAAGGCTGCAACGAGTTCTGCACCTACTGCATCATCCCTTACGCCCGGGGCGGCCTCCGCTCGCGCAGCCTGGAGTCGATCCGGCGCGAGGCGGAGCGCCTCCTGGCCGCCGGCTTCCGCGAGCTGGTACTGACCGGCGTCCACATCGGCGCCTGGGGCCGGGACCTGCCCGGCCGGCCGCGGCTCGCCGAGGTGGTGCGCATGCTGGGCGGGCTGCCCGGCCTCGACCGCCTGCGGCTCTCCTCCATCGAGCCGATGGACGTCGACGACGAGCTGCTGGAGGCGATGGCGTCGACACCGGCCTTCTGCCACCATCTCCACCTGCCGCTCCAGGCGGGCTCGGACGCCGTCCTCCGGCGCATGCGGCGCCGCTACACGAGGGCCGAGTATGCGCGCATCGTAGAGCGGGCACGACGGCTGATGCCCGACGTCGGGTTGAGCACGGACGTAATCGCAGGCTTCCCCGGCGAGAGCGGGGAGGAGTTCGAGGAAGGGTACCGCTTCCTGGAGGCGATGGGCTTCGAGCGGCTCCACGTCTTCCCCTACTCGGCGAGGAGGGGGACGCCGGCGGCCGCCTTCCCCGACCAGGTGCCCGAGAGCGTCAAGCGCCACCGGGTCGAGCGGCTGCTCGAGCTGGGTGCACGGTTGGCAGCGGCGGCGCGGCGCTCCTGGATCGGCCGCGAGGTCGAGGTGCTGGTGGAGGACGAGCCGGCGCGGGAGGGCTGGATGGAGGGGCTGACGCCCGGCTACCTGCGCGTCCTCCTGCCCGGCGGCCGCGAGCTGGCCAACCGGCTCATCCGCGTCCGCCTGGTGGGCGAGGAGGGCGAGGCGCTGGTCGGGGAGCCCGTGGACCGGCGCGCATAGAATCTTCCGAAAGAGGGCCGGCCGCCGCGGGCCGGCCGGCTGGGGGCGAAGAGGGTGGCGTCAGGCCAGGCGGGGGCACGGAGACTGCGGGTGGCGGTTCTCTTCGGCGGGCGCTCGGCGGAGCATGAGGTCTCCGTCCGCTCGGCGGCGACGGTCATCGCCGCCCTGGACCCCGCGCGCTTCGAGGCGGTGCCGGTGGCCATCTCGCGCGACGGGCGCTGGCGGCAGCTGCCGCCGGGCGCGCTGGGGCGGGTCGGGGCGGGCGATCCCGAGCGCCTCCTGCCCTTGCTCGGCGCCTGGGCGGCCGGGGAGGAGAAGGCGGCCGAGGACGGCGAGGTGCGGGACGGCGAGCCGCGGGGCGGGAGCGTCGCCCTCCTGCCCGCGGCGGGGGCGGGCCTGCTGGAGCCCGCCGCCGGAGCCGGCCGCTCGGGGGTGGAGCCGGGCAGCTGGGACGTGGTCTTCCCGGTGCTGCACGGGCCCTTCGGCGAGGACGGCTCCATCCAGGGGCTGCTGGAGGTGGCGGGCCTGCCCTACGTGGGCGCCGGCGTGGCCGCCTCGGCGGTGGCCATGGACAAGGCGCTGGCCAAGGACGTGCTGCGGGCGCACGGCCTGCCGGTGCTGCCCTTCCTCCTGGTCCGCCGCGACGAGCCTTTCGAGGACGTGGCGGCGCGGGTGGAGGCGGCGCTGGGCTACCCCGTCTTCGTCAAGCCGGCCAACCTGGGCTCCAGCGTCGGCGTCTCGCGCGTGGGCGGCCGGGAGGCGTTGCGGGCGGCGCTGGCCCGGGCGGGCCGCTACGACACGCGCCTCCTGGTGGAGCGGGCCATCCCGGCGCGCGAGATCGAATGCTCCGTGCTGGGCAACGCCGAGCCCGAGGCGTCGCTCCCCGGCGAGGTGGTACCGCACCGGGACTTCTACGACTACCGGGCGAAGTACCTGGAGGAAGGAAGCGCGCTCCTCATCCCCGCCCCCCTCGCCCCCCCCGCGCGAGAGCGCGTCCGGCGGCTGGCCGTGGAGGCCTACCGGGCGCTGGGCTGCGAGGGGATGGCGCGGGTGGACTTCCTCCTCCACCGGGAGACGGGCGAGCTTTATGTCAGCGAGCTGAACACCATCCCCGGCTTCACCTCCATCAGCATGTACCCCAAACTCTGGGAGGCCAGCGGGCTGCCGCTGCCGCGGCTGGTGGAGCGGCTGATCGAGCTGGCCCTGGAGCGGCACGCGCTGCGCGCCTCGCTCGACCTCTACCCGGATCCGGGGGAGCAGGCCGGGCCGGAGTAGGCCGGGCCGCGCTCCCGCCGCGCGCTACCCGAGGCGAGCCCGGCTGTGCCGCACGGCGAGCACGACGCCCGCCGCCACCGCCGCCAGCGCCGCCCACGGCAGGACGTAGGCGACCAGCACGAAGAGCGCCTGCAGCGAGGCGAGGAGCGCGCCGAGGACCGGCGCCAGGATCGCGCCGACGCCGGCGGGCGCGTCCGACGGGCGGGCGCCGCGCGCCGCCAGCGTGATCTGGACGGTGGCGAGGGTGGCCATACGGTCGAGCGACCGCTGCTCCTGAGTGAGCGAGTCGATCTGGGCCTGGACGTCGCCCAGCGCCTTCTGGATCTGGAGGACCTGGCCGATGTCGCCGGTGCGGGCGTAGAGCTGCTCGTAGGCGGCCGCCTCCGACCGGAGCGCGCGGATGCGGGCGTCGAGGTCGATCATCTGCTGCGTCACGTCGCGCCCCGACTGGCTCTCCGAGGTCACCTCGCCCAGCTGGCGGACCGCCGCCAGGAAGCCCTGCAGCGACCCGCTGGGCACGCGCACGGTGAGCGTCGCCGCGTCGCTCAGCGTGGAGGACTCGACGTAGCCCCCCTGGGCTTGCGCCAGTTGGCCGACGCGCGCGAACGCCTGGCCGACGTCGGCCACCGCGAGCGCGAGGCTCACCTGCCGGACCACCTTCCGCTCGGCGAGGTCGACCGGCGCCTCGGCCGCGGCCGCCTCCGGCTGGGCGCCGGTCGCCGGAGCCGCGCCGGAGGCCGATCCGGCCGTGGCAGCCGGCGCGCCCGGGCCCGCCTGGGCGGCTGCCGCCGTTGTCGCCGCCTGGCTGCCCCGGACCTGCACGGGGCGCGCCGAGAGCAGAGCGGGCGCCGGCGACGGGCGCACGACGAGGCTGAGCCCGACCATCACCAGGAAGAGTCCCGCCAGCACCCCCGCCACCCAGGCGACCAGGCGCGACCAGGCGACCCCGCCGCGCCCCGCGACACCCTCCATCCCGCTCGCCTCCCTTCCCTTCGTGCTGGTGAGACGACGGGCGGGGGTTGCGGGTTCCTGCCGACGGCGGGGCTCCGTCGCCGTCCCCCCGGGGGGCTCCCCGGGCCCGGAGAGCCGGGTGCGCGCCTCCCGGCGAAAGCCCTGTTCGCCGGAGCGAAGTCCGCTATAATCAAGCCTACCGGAAGGTAGCGAGGGCGCCGCGGGACGGGGCCCGTCGGAGGCCCCGACGCCCGCCCTCCGCC
>JAIMAT010000071.1 GCA_023511835.1 Bacillota bacterium
GCGCCGCCGTCACCTCGAAGCCCGCCCGGCCCAGCGCCGCCCGCAGCTCCTCGACGGAGTAGAAGCGGGCGCCGCGGTAGAAGGGGTCGTCCGCCCTGCGCGCCTCGTAGAGCCGGCCCAGCGGGCTGAGCCGGTCGACGAAACCGACCACCAGGGCGCCCCCCGCCCGCAGAACGCGGCGTGCCTCGCCGAGGCTCCGGTCCAGGTCGGCGACGAAGCAGACGGTGGTCACCATCAACACCCCGTCCCAGGAAGCCTCCCCGTAGGGGAGCTCCTCCGCCACGCCCTCCGCCGCCCGCACCCCGCGCGCCAGCGCCCGCCGGCGCATGGCCGGCGAGGGGTCGACCCCGTCGCGCACGCCCAGCGGCGCCGCGAAACGCCCGCTGCCCACACCCACCTCCAGCCAGCGGCCCGGGCCAAGCAGCTGTCGGACCGCCTCCAGCTCGGCGGCGTAGGCGAGCGGGTGGCGCTCGAACCAGGCCTCGTAGCGGTCGTCGAGGAGGTCGAATGGCGACTCCGCCGCCAGCGCCGTCCCCGCCTCCGCCAGCGCCGGCAGCAGGGCCGCCGCCACGCGCCCCGCCAGCCGCGGCTCCAGACCGGCCTCCCGCCCGAGCAGCCGCACCGCCTCCTCCGGCTCGGCCAGGAGCCCGGCCAGCGCCCGGCGGTAGGCGCGCACGTAGGCGGCGAGCAGCTCGTCGGGCACGCCCGGGCGGCTCGCGCCCACCAGCGTCGGGCGAAGGCCACCGCCGGCCGGCGGGCCGTCCAGCCGGGCCAGGCGGCGGAAGCCGGCCTCCTCCGCCCATTGGCTGAAGGGCGGGTGGAGGAGGGCCAGGTCGGCCTCCCCCTCCCGGAGCGCGCGCCAGCGGCGCTCCGTGCCGCCCACGGCCAGGCGCGACTCCTCGCGCAGCCCCGCCTGGGCCAGCCAGCCGTAGACCAGCGGGGCGAAGCCCGTGGAGGGGTTGTCCACGGCCAGGCGGCGCCGGCCCGGCCAGGAGGGGCCGGCGAAGAGCTCCAGCGGGCCGACGCTCCCGCCCATGAAGGCGCGCAGGCCCGCCCGGCGGGCGTCCTCCGCCTCCAGGTTGGCCGGCGCGGTGTGGACGATCTCGGCCTCGCCCGCGGCCGCGCGCGCGATCTGCTCGTCGCGCGAGGCCACCGGCAGCAGCTCCACCTCTCCCCCGGCGGCCATGCGCCAGAGCGGCAGGTTGTGCGCCCCCGGGAAGACCAGGGCCCGGGGCGTCCCCGGCCGCCGGGCCAGCGCTTCTCCGGCTCCCGCCATGCTCCCACCCCCAGGCCCCCCGCCGGGCCGCGGGCGGGCCGCACCCTGATGGTAACCCCGGACGGCCGGTCCGGACGGGGGGGCCTCCGCCGGCCAGGATTCCCCGCCTTCCGGCGCGTATGGATAGGGGGACGGTACGGATCCCTCATCCACCAGGAAGCGAGGCGTCGGAGCGTTGAGCCTTTCTTTCGATCCCCTGGCCTATCCCTTCCCCTCCCGGCGCATGCTGGTCTACGCCCGCAACGGCATGGTAGCCACCTCGCAGCCGCTGGCCGCGCAGGCGGGCCTGGAGGTGCTGCGCAGGGGGGGCAACGCCGTCGACGCCGCGGTGGCCACGGCGGCCGCCCTCACCGTCCTGGAGCCGACCTCCAACGGCATCGGCTCTGACGCCTTCGCCCTGGTCTGGAGCGGCGGCCGCCTCTACGGCCTGAACGCCAGCGGCCCGGCGCCGGCCCTGGCCTCGGCCGAGCAGCTGGAGCGCGAGGGGCGATGGGAGGTGCCCCTCTACGGCTGGCCGGCTGTCACCGTCCCCGGTGCCCCCGCCGCCTGGGCCGCGCTGCAGGCGCGCTTCGGGCGCCTGCCCCTGGAGCGCCTCCTGGAGCCGGCCGTGGAGTACGCCGAGCGCGGCTACCCCCTGCCCCCCGTGGTGGGCGCGGCCTGGTCGTCGGCGGCGGAGCGCTACCGCCGGCTGGCCGGGGAGCGGCCCGACCTCTTCGGCCCCTGGCTGGAGACCTTCGCCCCGGAGGGCGAGGCCCCCCGCATCGGCGGCCTCTGGCGCTCGCTCGGCCACGCCCGCACGCTCCGCCTCATCGCCGAGAGCGGGGCCGAGGCCTTCTACCGGGGCGAGCTGGCCGAGCGCGTCGACGCCTTCGCGCGCCGGACGGGCGGCTGGCTGCGCGCCGCCGACCTGGCCGCCTACCGGCCCGAGTGGGTGGAGCCGCTCTCCGTCCGCTACCGCGGGCTGGACGTCTGGGAGCTGCCGCCCAACGGGCAGGGGCTGGTGGCGCTGATGGCGCTGCAGGTCCTGGAGGGCCTGGAGGGCGCCGGCGGCGGGCCGGGCGCGGAGGCGGAGGCGGAGCGCCTCCACCTGGCCATCGAGGCGGTCAAGCTCGCCTTCGAAGAGGGCTTCCGCGAGATCGCCGATCCGCGCGCGATGCGCCTCGAACCCTCGGATCTGCTCGATCCGGAGCGGGCGCGCCAGCGCCGGCGGCGGATCGGGCCGCGGGCGCTGGAACCCGAGCCGGGCCCCAGGCCCAACGGCGGCACGGTCTACCTCTGCACCGCCGACGGCGAGGGCAACATGGTCTCCTACATCCAGAGCAACTTCGCCGGTTTCGGCTCGGGCCTGGTGGTGCCGGAGACGGGCATCGCCCTCCAGAACCGGGGCGCCTGCTTCAACCTCCAGCCGGGCCATCCCAACCGGCTGGAGGCGGGGAAGCGGCCCTACCACACCATCATCCCGGGCTTCCTCAGCCGGGAGGGAGTGCCGCTGGGCCCCTTCGGGGTGATGGGCGGCCTCATGCAGCCCCAGGGTCACGTCCAGCTGCTGAGCGGCCTGGTCGACCTGGGGCTCAACCCGCAGGCGGCGCTGGACGCGCCGCGCTGGCGCTGGGTGGACGGGCGGCGGGTGGAGTTCGAGCCGGGCACGCCCCCGCACCTGGTGGAGGCGCTCGCCCGTCGCGGCCACGAGGTGAGCTGGGCCGTGGGCTCCGCTTCCTTCGGGCGGGGCCAGGTGATCCTGCGCCTGGAGGAGGGCGTCCTGGTGGGCGCCAGCGAGCCGCGCGCCGACGGCCAGGTGGCCGCCTGGTGAGCCGGGCGCCGGTCGCGGTCCGCTGAGGGCGCGGGCCGATGTGGGCGCCGCACGCCGTCGAGCTGCTCCTCTTCGCCGCCTTCGTCCTGCTGGCGACCTGGCTCGACCTCTTCGTCCTGCACCGCGACGACCACGAGATCGGCCTCGGCGAGGCGGCCTGGATGTCCGCCGCCTGGATCGCGGTGGCGCTGGCCTTCTCGGGCTACGTCTGGGCGCGCTACGGCCTCGAGCTGTGGATGCAGTACCTGGCCGGCTGGGCGCTGGAGAAGGCGCTGAGCCTCGACAACCTCTTCGTCATCGCCGTCATCTTCGGCACCCTGGGCGTCCGGGGCGGCTTGCAACACCGCGCCCTGGCCTGGGGCGTGCTGGGCGCCGTCGTCCTGCGCGGCCTGCTGATCGTGATCGGCGTCGAGCTGGTCCGCCGCTTCGAGTGGCTCCTGCCGCTCTTCGGTCTCCTCCTCCTCTGGACGGCCGCCCGCCTGCTCCGCGGAGGCGGCCCAGGCGGGCCACTGGAGCGCTCGCGCCTCTACCGCTGGGCGACGCGCCGGCTGCCGGTCCGTGCCGGCTTCGACGAAAGCCGCGTGATCACGCGGAGGCCGGGCGGCTGGGCGCTGACGACGCTGGGTCTGGCCATCCTCCTGGTGGAGGGGAGCGACCTCCTCTTCGCGGTCGACAGCATCCCCGCGGTCATGGGGGTGAGCCGCGACCCCTTCGTCATCCTCACCTCCAACATCTTCGCCGTGCTGGGGTTGCGGGCGCTCTACTTCCTGCTGGCGGGGAGCCTGGTCCGCTTCCGCTACCTGGACGAGGGCCTGGGGTTGGTGCTCGCCTTCATCGGAGTCAAGATGCTGGCGGGCCCCTTCGGAATCGAAGTGCCTGTGGCCGTCTCACTGGCCGTCGTGCTGGGCACGGTCACCGTCGCCGTCGCGGCCTCGCTGGCGCCCGGTCGCGGGAGAGGGGAGGAGTGAGCCCGTCCGCGGGGGCGGGAGCCGGGAGGTGCGGCCTCCCGGGCGGGGGGACGAACATGGTCGACTTCGAGACCTTCTGCAGCTGGGCGGAGGAGATCGTCGACCAGCTGCCCGATCGCCTCCTCGAAGAGCTGTCGGGCGGCGTCCAGATCGAGCGGAAGGCCCGCCGCCAGGCGGACGACCCGCCCGGCGTCTACCTGCTGGGCGAGTACGTGGTCGAGCCGGGGCTGGGCAGCTTCATCTTTCTCTACTACGGCTCCTTCCGCCGCACGCTGGCCGGCGAGCCGCCGGGGGTCTGGCGCCGCGAGCTGGTGACCACCATCCTCCACGAGCTGGAGCACCATGTGGAGGCGCTGGGCGGCGTCGACTGGCTGGGCGCCGAGGACCGCCGGGAGCTGGAGCGGCTCTGGCGCGAAGCGCGGGGTGAGGGCGGGCCGCCGGGCGGCGGAGAGTAGCCGCGCGCTTTGCCGGGGCGGGTGACCGCCTCGCCGCGCCGCTTGCCCGCCGGCGCGCTTGGCACCCTCCCGCCTCCGTCGGAACTTTTCGGGCCCGGGCCCGTCCAAGCAAAGAAAGAGGCCGGGCTCCGGCGCGCCGCCGGCGCCCGCTCCCCCGGCGAGGTGAGGCGGATGCGGATGAGGAAGGCAGGCCGGACCGCGCTCGTCGTCGCGTCGACGGCTCTCCTCCTGGCCGGCGCCATGCTCTTTACGGCCTGCGGCGGTCCCGGCGCCCAGCCCCGGACGTCGGAGCTCCCGTCGAAGGAAGGAGGCACGAACCCTTCCTCTCCCCCAGCGGAGGGCGCCCCCGCGCAGGAGGGCGACGCCCGGGAAGGGGGCGATCCGGTGGCGATCCGCCACGTGACGGCCGAGGAGTTCCCGGCCTACGAGCTGGGCAAGTGGGTAGAGAGCAACCGCGAGCGCCTCTTCTGGGGCTTCTTCACCTTCGGGGAGACCCGCTACCTGCTGGTCAGCCGAGGCGAGAGCCCCCACGCCGGCTACGGCGTCCGTTTCACCGACCTGCGCAGGAAGGCGGACGGCACCCTGGTGGCGACCGCCACCTGGAGCGACCCCGAGCCCGGCAGGCTCTACGCCCAGGTGATCAGCTACCCCTTCGACCTGATCGCGACGCCCGCCTCGACGCCGGCCTACGAACTGCGCTTCGTCGGGCCTGGGGCGCCCGAGTCGCCCGGTCGCGTCGAGCCCGACGTGATCCTGGAGGCGCCCGCGCCCGGCGACCGCCTGGCGAGCCCGCTCCGCCTGCGCGGCAAGGCCCGCGTCTTCGAGGGGCGCCTGCAGGTGGAGCTGGAGGACGGCCACAACGTCCTCCTCCGGAAGGTCCTCGCGGGTCCCGGCGCGCCGGCGTGGATGGAATTCGACGAGCGGCTCGCCTTCGACCGCCCGACCAACCCCTCCGGGATGCTGACGGTCTACGCGCTCAGCCCGCGCGACGGCTCGAAGCAGAACGTGGTCATGGTCCCGGTCGGCTTCGCGGAGTGAGGCGGGCGGAGCGAGACCGGCGACAAGGGCGTAACCCGCCCTCCCGGTCCAAGCCCGCGGCAGAAGGGTTGGTCCCGGGCCGCCGTCGAATCGTGCGCCGGGGGTGGCAGCGGTGACGGAGCCGGAAGCAGGCGGCCTTGCGGAGCGGGGGCCGCAGGAGGTCCGGGGGGAGGGCTTCCGCGACGGCAGGCGGGTCGCCCTGGTGACCGACAGCACGGCCACGCTCCCGCCCGGCTGGGCGGCCGCCCACGGCGTGGCGGTGGTGCCGCTGACCGTCCGACTGGGCAGCCGCGAGTACCTGGACGGGGTGGAGCTCTCGCCGGGCGACTTCTTCCGGCGACTGCGGGAGACCGGCGAGTGGGCCTCCACCTCGCAGCCGGCGCCCGAGCGCTTCCTGGCAGCCTACCGCCAGGCGGCCGAGGCGGGCGCGGGCGAGATCCTCGTCCTCACGCTCAGCTCGCGCCTGAGCGGCACCTACGCCAGCGCCGTGGCCGCGGCGGAGCTCTGGCGTGAGGAGGGCGGCCCGCCCGTCCACGTCTGGGACAGCCGTTCGGCTGCCGGCGGCCACGCCCTTCTCGTCACGGCGGCCCGGCGCCTGGCCGACAACGGCGCCGACGCGGCCGCCATCCTGGCCGCCCTGGAGCGGCTCCAGCCCGCGCTCCACCTGGAGGCGGTGGTCGAGACGCTGCGCTACCTGGCCCACGGGGGGCGCATCGGCCGCGCCGCCGCCTGGGCCGGGACGCTCCTGGACGTCAAGCCGGTCATCGCCCTGGCCCCCGACGGCGTGGTCGAGCCGGTGGCCCGGGTGCGCACCTTCGCCGCCGCCCTGCGCTGGCTCCTGGATTCGCTGGCCCGCCGCTACCCCGACCGGACGCGGCCGCTCCACCTGGTCGTCATCCACGCCGACAACCCGGAGGCGGCGGAGCGCCTCGAGCAAGGGGTCCGCCAGCTGGGCTACCCGCTGGCGGAGTTCTGGCGGGCCGACTTCACGCCGGTCCTGGGCGCCCATACGGGCCCGGGCCTGGCGGGCTTCTGTGACTGGCAGGAGTAGCCGCCCGCGCTCCGCGCCAGGGCCACCCCCCGCCCGGCCTTCAGCCGAGTTGGTCCAGCACCCGCCGGACGAAGGCCTGCGTCTCCGGATAGGGCGGCAGGCCGCCATACCGCTCGACGGCTTCGGGGCCCGCGTTGTAGGCCGCCAGGGCCAGGCTCAGGTCGCCGAAGCGGTCGAGCAGCTCCCTCAGGTAGCGGGCCCCGGCCTCCACGTTCTGCTCGGGGTCCAGGGGGTCGCGGGCCCCCATCGCGCGCGCCGTCTCGGGCATCAGCTGCATGAGGCCGACCGCACCCGCCGGGGAGACGGCGCGGGGATCGAGTCCGGACTCGACGCGGGCCACCGCCTCCACGAGGCGCGCGTCCAGTCCGTGCCGGGCCGCGGCCCGCTCGAAGAGCCTCCGGTCGACCTCCGGCGCGCCGGACATGCTCCCGCCCCCTTTCCCCAGGCTCCCCGGCGCCCGCCCCTCGGCCGGTGCCGGCAGCGGCGCAGGGGCCGCTCCTCCCAGGCTATGCGCCCGAGGCGTAGGCGGCGGTCTCCAGGGCGAAGAGAGCCAGCACCAGGAGGTGGACCAGGGTGCACCAGAGGCAGATGGCGCCGACGACGAAGAGCTCCGTATAGACGAGGCCCACCACCGCCAGGGCACCGGCGGCCGCCCAGAGCAGGCGGAGGCCGCTGCCGGCGCGGAGGGCCAGCAGCCCCGCGACCAGGAACCAGAGAAGCCCCCAGGCGGCGACGGGGACGCCCCACCAGACGCTGGCCCCGCTCTCGAGGACGGAGGCGCAGTCCACCAGACCGGCGTTGGGGCAGGCCAGCGCCCGCGGCGCCCAGTGGAGGAGCGTCAGGTAGCCGGAGACGGCCAGCCCCGCGCCCGCCAGGGCCAGGCGGAGGGCCAGCGGCCTTCCTGCCAAGCCCCCGCTCCCGGTCAGCCGGGCTGCCGCCTCCCCGGGGTCGGAGGGTCGCGGGCTCACCGCAGCTTGACCCCCCGGACCGCCGGCGAGGCGCAGACCTCCGCCGGCCGGCCGCCCGTCGCCTGGCAGACGGCCGCGCTGATCTGGTTGGCCGCCGCCAGCACCTGCTGCGCGGCCGCAGACTTGCCCTGGGCGATCTCGCGGGCGATGGCCTCCCAGCTCTTCCCCTGGAAGAGCTCCGGGGCCACCGGCGAGCCCACCCAGTAGCTCCGCCCCACGGCCAGGAAGGGGATCGAGCCGCCGGGATCCAGCCGGTTCATCAGCGCCTGCTCCGCGGCCGTGGGCGACTGGAGCGGCGGGTAGCGCCCGTCGGCGCCCGGCTCGCGGCCCGTCAGCTCCACGGTCCGCACGGCCAGATAGGGGCTGGAGTAGCTGGCGTGGAGGAAGGTGAAGGTGGGCGTGTCGGGATAGACGTCCTGCGAGGAGGAGCGCGAGAGCTCGAGTCCCTGCCAAGTGCCGAAGCGCGCCAGCGCCACCACCAGCGCCCAGCGCTCGGTCGCGCAGTACGGGCAGAACTCGGCGCCCACATAGAGGAGCGTCGGCTTGGTACCCGCCCCGGGAGCCGCCGGCACCTGCGTCCCGGCCGGCACCGCCTGCGGGGCCGGCAGGCCGCCGGTCCCCGCCGCGTCGAAGGCCGCGGACGGGATCGCCGTCAGCTTCTGCAGAACCGCCGCCGGGACGGGCGGACCCCCCGACTGGCCGGAGGCCGCGGAGGGTCCGGAGGAGGCCGAACCCGGTCGTCCGGCTCCCGTCCGCCAGACGGCCGCCACGACGACGCCGGTGAGCAGCAGCAGCACCACGGCCAGGCCGATCCAGGCAGCCGGGCGGCGCCCGCCCGGCTGCCGCGGGGGTCGCCCGGGGCCGGAACGGCGCCCTTTCGAAGAATCCGCCACGCAGAACCCTCCCTCTCGTACCCCTCATCATGACATGCACCGCCCGCCGGCGAGAAGCGGCCACCCAGCCGGCGCCCGAGGCCGCGCCCGCCCTCCGCAAAGGGATTTCAACCTCGGGAACGAATCGGCCAGGAGCAGGAGGCGAGGCTCGATGGCGCTGGAGGAAGCCCGCGGCATGGAGGCGCTGACCCGGACCGGGGAGGTGCTTCCTCCCCTCCCCCGGCTGCTCGAAGAGGCGTACGTGCGCGACTGGGAGGCGAGCTGGCGGCGCTCGCTGGAGGAGCCGGAGGCTTTCTGGGGCGAGGTGGCCCGGGATTTCACCTGGTTCGAACCCTGGCAGCGGGTGCTGGAGTGGGAGTATCCGTACGCCCGCTGGTTCGTCGGCGGCAAGACCAACATCGTCTACAACGCGCTGGACCGCCACCTGGTCGACGGCCGCCGCCAGAAAGTGGCGCTCTTCTGGGAGGGCGAGGACGGCAGCCGGCGCGTCTTCACGTACGCGCAGCTCCACCGCTGGGTCTCCAGAATCGCCAACGCGCTGAAGGGGCAGGGCGTCGGCCGCGGCGACCGCGTGGTGATCTACATGCCGTTGACGCCCGAGGGCATCGCCACCATGCTGGCCACGGCGCGCATCGGCGCCATCCACAGCGTGGTCTACGCCGGCCTGGGCTGGGGCGCCCTGCGCCAGCGGGTCGAGGACGCGGGCGCCAAAGTCGTCGTCTGCGCCGACGTGGGCTACAGGCGGGGCCGGACGGTGGAGCTGAAGCCCATCGTCGACCAGGCGCTCGAGGGGTTGGACTTCGTCGAGCGGGTGATCGTGCACCGCCGCCGCACGCCGACCGCCCCTCTGGCGCCGGGCGAGCTCGACTTCGACGAGATGGTGGCCGCCGCCTCCGCCGACTGCCCGGCGGAGCCCATGGACGCGGAGGACCCGCTCTTCATCCTCTACACCTCGGGGACCACCGGTCGGCCCAAGGGGACGGTCCACGTCTACGGCGGCTACATGGTGGGGACGGCCTACCAGGCCAAGGCCTTCTACAACATCGGCGACGACGACGTCTTCTGGTCGACCTCGGACATCGGCTGGATCGTCGGCCACAGCTACATCGTCTACGCGCCGCTGGTGGTCGGCGCCACCTGCCTGGTGCGCGAGGGCGCGCCCGACTATCCCGACCCCGGCACGCTCTACCGGCTGATCGAGGCGTACGGTGTCACCCGCCTCTTCACGGCACCGACCACGCTGCGCATGCTGATGAAGTACGGCGAGGAGTGGGCCAGCCGGTACGACCTCTCCAGCCTCCGCCACGTCACCTGCGCCGGCGAGCCGCTCAATCCCGAGGCCTGGCGCTGGGCATGGAAGGTGTTGGGCGGTGAGGGTCGTGCCTGGATCGCCGACAACATGTGGCAGACGGAGACGGGCGCGCCCATGGTGGGCAGCCCGCTGGCCCTGCCGGTCAAGCCCGGCTGGTGCGGCCGACCGCTGATCGGCGTCGACGCCGACGTGGTCGACGCCCAGGGCCGCCCGCTCCCGGCCGGCACTGGCGGCAACTTCGTCGTCCGCCGCCCCTGGCCCAGCATGTTCCGCACCGTCTGGAACCAGCCGGAGCGGTACGAGGAGTACTGGCGGACCATCCCGGGTGTCTACGCCAGCGGGGACCTGGCGCAGCGTGACGAGGAAGGCTACTTCATGTTCCTCGGCCGCTCCGACGACGTGCTCAACCCGGCCGGCCACCGCATCGGCACGGCCGACGTGGAGAACGCCCTGGTCAGCCACCCGGCGGTGGCCGAGGCTGCGGTGATCGGCATCCCCGACCCGGTGAAGGGCGAGGCCATCAAGGCCTTCGTCATCCTGCGCGCCGGCGCCGAGCCCTCCGAGGAGTTGCGCGCCGCACTGGTGGCGCACGTCCGCGACCTGCTGGGGCCCATCGCCACGCCCGCTGCGGTCCAGATCGTCGAGAAGCTGCCCAAGACCCGGAGCGGCAAGATCATGCGCAGGCTCCTGAAGGCCCAGGAGCTGGGCTTGGAGGCGGGTGACACCTCCACCCTGGAGGAGTAGCCGCTGGCTCACCCGTCGCGGCGGCAGGACCGCGCGG
>JAIMAT010000072.1 GCA_023511835.1 Bacillota bacterium
GGCCGCCGCCCAGCCTGTCCAACGCAGTCGCAAGGCCCTCGCCTCCCCCGCCCCGGGCGGCCGCCCGGATGGCGCCGATTCTACGTCCCGGGGCGGCACGCCGGCTGTCGACTCCCGCTGGCCCCCGCTGCCGCGCGGCGCGGCTTCTCGCGGAGCTTCGACCGCCCGGCGCGGACCGGGACGTGCCGGAGCTGCTCCTCATAGGCTGCCGAAGCAGGCCCGCCGGCCGCCGCTCGGCGGGCGCGAAGGGAGGGGTGAGCGCCGTGTCCAGGGAGGGACGAGGCGACGAGGGGACGCTGACCCGCAGGCTGGAGGAGGCGATCCGTGACGAGGAGAGCGCGGCGCGCATGTACGGCGAGCTGGCAAGGTCCGTCCCCGGGGCCGCCGACGCCGACATCCTCTGGTCCATCCGGCAGGACGAGCTGAAGCACCGCGAGCTGCTCCTGCACATGCTTCGCCGGCTCTCCGCCGGCGGAGCCGCTTCTACCCCCCGGTAGGGAGGTACCCCGGCACCCGCGGCCGAACCCCGCGCATGCGTCCGCCGCCGGCGGGCGCCGCGCGGGCTCGGACCTGCCCCGCCGCGGCGCCGGCCGCCCCGGCGGCTTGCGGCGGGAGGTGGCGACGTTGGCCGGCTCGGATGGCCGTGCGCGGAACGGCCTGCGGCGGGTGGTGGTGACGGGCCTCGGCGCCGTCACCAGCCTCGGCCTCGACGTGGAGTCCAGCTGGGAGGCACTTCTGGCCGGCCGCTCGGGAGCGGCCCCCATCGCCTCCTTCGACGCCTCGGCGCTGCCGGTCCGCTTCGCCGCCGAGGTGAAGGGCTTCGACCCGCTGGCCTACATGGACCGGCGGACCGCACGGCGTTCGGGCCGTTTCGCCCAGATGGCGCTGGCGGCGGCCCGTCAGGCGCTGGCTTGGGCGGGCGTCGAGCCCGGCTCCGACGAGATCGGCGTGGTGGTCGCCACCTCCGGCGGGATCTGGGAGACCGGCGCCCAGGAGCGCCGCCTCCAGGAAGGGGGGGCGCACGCCGTCGACCCCTTCCTCGTCCCGCGCATCGCCGCGCACATGGCCGCCGCGCGCATCGGCCTGGAGCTCGGCCTGCGCGGGCCCAACACCACCGTCAACTCGGCCTGTGCCTCGGGCGCCGACGCCATCGGCCAGGCGCTCAACCTGATCCGCCTCGGCCAGACCGAGGCGGTGCTGGCCGGCGGCTCCGACACCACCGTGGCGCCGCTGGCGCTGGCCGCGCTGGCGCGGCTCGGCGCCCTCAGCCGCCGCAACGAGGAGCCCGAGCGCGCCTCGCGCCCCTTCGACGCCGGGCGCGACGGCTTCGTCCTGGCGGAGGGGGCGGGGATGCTCCTCCTGGAGAGCGAGGAGCACGCGCTGCGGCGGGGGGCGCCGGTCCTGGCCGAGCTGGCGGGGGCGGGATGGTCCTTCGACGCCGCCGACGATACCGCGCCCGACGCCGACGGGCAGGCGTTGGCCATGCGCCGCGCGCTGGCCGACGCGGGCGCCGACCCCGCCGAGGTGGGCTTCGTCAAGGCGCACGGCACCTCGACGCAGCTGAACGACGCCACCGAGAGCCGCGCCATCCACGCCGTCTTCGGCAGGCGCGCCGCCGAGCTCCCGGTCACTTCGTTCAAGGGGGCCATGGGTCACGCCGCCTGCGCGGCGGGCGCCGTCGAGGCCGTCTTCACCGTCCTCGCCGTGGCCCGCGGGCTCATCCCGCCCACCGCCAACTACGAGGAGCCCGACCCCGCCTGCGATGTCCGCGTGGTGGCCGGCCGGCCGCTGGAACGGCAGGTGGAGGCCGCCCTGGCCAACGCTTTCGGCCTGGGCGGCCAGAATACGGCGCTCCTCTTCCGCCGCCATCCCGCGGCCGGCTGATCCGCCGCCTCTCACTCCCTCACCGCGGCCCGGCCGAGGACGCCCTCGGGACCGCGGATGACCACGTGCATCCCCTCCGGCGCGCTCTCCCCGGCCTCGGGCACGTCCACCGTCAGCGTGGCGGGCGGCCGGAGGGCGCCCGAAGCAAGCCAGCGCTCCACGTCTACCAGCTGGTCGGTGATCTCGCGCTCGACGACGCGGCCCATCTGCCGCGCGCCTGTCTCCGGCGCCGTGCCCAGCTCCACCAGCCGATCGATGGCCCGCGGCGTCACCTCCAGGCGCAGGCCGGGGTAGCGCTCCGCCAGCCGCTCGCCCAGCCGCCGGACGAATTTCTCGGCCACGCGCCGGTACTCTTCGGGCCCCAGGTCGTGGAAGACCACGATGGCGTCCAGCCGCCCCAGGAACTCGGGGCGGAAGGCGCGGCGGAGCGCCCGCATGGCCCGCTCCTGGCGGTCCAACTCCGCCTGCGCCCGGTCGCCGCGGAAGCCGATGGTCTCGCGCGCCAGCTCCTCGCTGCCCACGTTCGAGGTGAAGATGAGGAAGGCGTGCGAGGCGTCGGCGGTATGGCCGTTGGCGCCGGTGATCCGCCCTTCGGCCATCATCTGCAGGAAGGCGTTGAAGATGTCCGGATGCGCCTTCTCCGCCTCGTCGAAGAGCAGGATCGAGTACGGGTGCTCCTTCAGCGCCTTGACCAGGCGGCCTTCCTCGCCGTAGCCGACGTAGCCGGGCGGGCTTCCCAGGAGGCGCGAGATGGTGTGCGGCTCCTGGTACTCCGACATGTCGAAGGCGACGAGCGCCTCCTCCGTGCCGAAGAGCGCCTCGGCCAGCGCCTTGGCCATCTCCGTCTTCCCCACGCCGGTGGGTCCCAGAAAGAAGAAGGCGTAGGCGCCCTTCTCCTTGCCCAGCCCGGAGCGGGCGGCGCGGACGGCACGGGCCAGCGCCTGCACCGCCTCGGGCTGTCCGAAGACGCGCCGGCCCAGGATCTCCTCCAGCTTCGCCAGCTGCTCGGCCTCGTCGGCCGAAAGGCGTCCCACCGGGATGCCGGTCCGCCGCGAGACCGCCTCGGCGATGTCCTCCGGCGTGATGCGCAGGCTCTGGCCGCTCTGCTGGCGCAGCGCGTCCCGGCGCCGCTTCAGCTCCGCGGCGCGTTCGAAGGCCTGCTCGCGCACGGCCTCGTCGATCTGGCGCTGCAGCTCGGCGATCTCCTCCCCCGGCGCCCGTCCGCCCGAGCCCCCGCCGCCCGCGGTGGTCTCCACCACGTGGTGGGCGATGGCGTCCTGGAGCAGGTCGACCGCCTTGTCCGGCAGGTGCCGCTCGGGCACGTACTGCGCGGCCATGCGCACCGCCGCCTCCAGCGTCTCGTCGGGGATCTCCAGGTGGACCGGCGCGGGCAGTCCGCCGTAGTAGGCGATCTCCCGCTCGCGCAGGGCCTTCAGCATCTCCACCGCCTCGTCGAGGCTGGGTTCGGGCACCCAGATGGGGCTGAAGCGACGGTCGAGGGCGGCGTCATTCTCGATGGTACGGTGGTACTCGTCGGCGGTGGTCGCCCCGATCACCTGCAGCTCGCCCCGGGCGAGGAGCGGCTTGAGCATGTTGGCGGCGTCCATGGCGCCCTCGGCCGCCCCCGCCCCCAGGATGGTGTGGAGCTCGTCGATGAAGACGATGGCGTGCTCCTTCTGGGCCGCGTTCATGGCCCGCTTGAAGCGCTCTTCGAACTCGCCGCGGTACTTGGTCCCGGCCAGCATGGAGCCCAGGTCCAGGCGCAGGATCTTGCGGTCGCGCAGGGCGGCCGAGACGCTCCCCGCGGCGATGCGCTGCGCCAGGCCCTCCACGATGGCCGTCTTGCCCACGCCCGCCTCGCCGATGAGGACGGCGTTGTTCTTGGTCCGCCGGGTGAGCACGTCCTCCAGCTGGCGCATCTCGCGCTGGCGGCCCACCACCGGCTCGAGCTTGCCCTGGCGGGCCAGCTCCACCAGGTCGTCCACGCCGCTGGGCGCCTGCGCCCTCCGCTGGCCCAGGGGGACCGCCGCCGGACCGCCGGGGCCCGCCAGGAACATGAAGCCCTGGCCGAAGGGCAGCCCGCCCGCCCAGGGCCCGCCGGCCGCGCCCTCGCCGGCCCCCTCGCCCGGCTCCTCCGCGCGCCCGTCGCCCGGGCCCCGGCCCTCGCCCGCGGCGCGCGCCTCCCCCGCCTCGCCGCGGCGGCGCTCCTCCAGCGAACGGACGACCGCGGCCAGGAACGAGCGCAGCTGGTAGAGGAGCGGCGTGGGCTCCAGCGCCATGTGCAGGGTGGCGAAGAGCATGTCGAAGAGGCTCTCGCCGCCGAACTCGTTGTACTGCTGCCAGGCGGCCAGCAGGTTGCGCAGCTCCCGCGAGCAGGAGCCGCAGAGGCCCACCTCGGCCTCGGCGTAGTTCTGCGCCCCGAACTGGCGCAGTACCCGCAGCGGCACCCAGCGCGCCAGCGGGCGCACCTCCAGCGGGCGCGCGGCACCGCAACGGTCGCAGACCGGCATGACGGCCATCCCTCCTTCGCTTCCTGCTACTTGACCTTGCCTGACCTTTAGGATACCACCTTCGTCCAGGAAGTGTAACCCGCTCTTCCCCATCACCCCTCGCCGGCGGCGACCGCTTGCGCGCCGCCGGAAGCGGGTAAGCTTTGCGACAGAGTCCGGGCAAGGGAGCGGTGGGCGTGCGACACCTGGTACCGCTGGGGGAGCTGGCAGGGGCGGCGGGCGCCGAGCTGCGCGGCGACCCGCTGACGCCGGTGCGCGGCGTCGCCTTCGACTCGCGCGCCGTCGAGCCCGGGCAGCTCTTCGCCTGCCTGCCCGGCCTCCGCGCCGACGGCCACGACTTCGCCCCCGAGGCGGTGCGGCGGGGGGCGGCGGCGCTCCTGGTGGAGCGTCCCCTGCCCCTGCCGCTCCCCCAGCTGCTCGTCCGCGACGCGCGGCGCGCCCTGGGCCGGGTGGCGGCCGCCTACTGGGGCCACCCCGGGAGGCGGCTGCGGGTGGCCGCCGTCACCGGCACCAACGGCAAGACCACCATCGCCCACCTCTTCGCCGCCTGCGCGCGCGAGGCCGGCCAGCCCGCGGCGCTGGTCGGCACGCTGGGCGCCTGGGCCGGCGGCCGCCGGCTGCGCGGCCCCGGGCTGACCACGCCCGAGAGCGCCGACCTCCAGGAGCTGCTGGCGGCCGCGGAGGCGGCGGGCGACCGCTGGGTCAGCCTGGAGGCTTCCTCGCACGGGCTCGCGCTGGGACGCCTGGAGGGGACGCCGGTGGACATCGCCATCCTCTCGCAGATCCGCCGCGACCACTTCGACTTCCACGGCGACTTCGACAGCTACCGCCGCGCCAAGCTCCGCCTCTTCACCGAGGCCGGCCGCCGCGACGGCGCCCCCGCCCTCGGCGCCGTCCTCAACGCCGACGACCCCAGCACGCCCTGGATCGCCGCCCGGGTGCGGGCGCCGCTCCTCCTCTACGGCTTCTCCCCCCGCGCCCACCTGCGCGTCGAGGAGGTGCGCGAGCTGGGCTGGGGGCGGACGCTCCTCCGCCTGCGCTGGCGGGCGCCGGGCGAGCTGGAGCGCCACCGCCTGGACGGCTCGGCCCCCGGCCGCCTGGAGGTGGAGCTCGGCCTGCCCGGCCGCTTCAACGTGACCAACGCGCTGGCCGCGGCCGGGGCCGCCCTCCTGGCCGGCTTCCCCGCCGGGGCGGTCGTCCGCGCCCTCGCCCGCGCCCGGCCTCCCGAGGGCCGGGTGGAGAGCGTGGAGATGGGCCAGCCCTTCCGCGTGCTGGTCGACTTCGCCCACAATCCCGCCGCCCTGGAGGCGCTCCTGGAGCTGCCGCCCGCGCCCGGCGGGCGGCGCATCCTCGTCTTCGGCGCCGAGGGCGGCAAGGACCCCGGCAAGCGGCCGCTGATGGGCCGCGCCGCGGCGGAGCGGGCGGACTACGTCATCCTCACCTCGGACAACCCCCACCAGGAGGAGCCCGAGGCCATCGCCCGCCAGGTGGAGCGCGGCCTCCTGGAGGCGGCGGCCCACCCGCCCTACGAGATCCTGCTCGACCGGCGCAAGGCCATCCGCCGCGCGCTGGAGCTGGCCAGACCGGGCGACCTGGTCCTCGTCGCCGGCAAGGGGCACGAGCGCGAGATCGTCGGCGCCACCGGCGCCGTGCCCTTTTACGACGTGCAGGTGGTGCGCGAGCTGCTGGCGGAGCGGGCGGAGGCCGGCGAGACCCTCCTTCAGCCGAGCTGAGCGGGGCACTCACAGTCCCCTTCTTCCGTCCCGGAACGGGACGTACGTGACTTGTTTCACAACTTGTCGCTTACCTAAGCGAGTAATATGATGCGGCTGCAGGTCGCTTCTGCCATGGTCGTCGTCTGCATGCCTTCCTCGGGCAGCCGACTTCTGCAACCTCCGCGAAAGGAGATGGGAGTGGCCGATGGCTCCGTCGAGGAGCGCACAGGGCCGGCCGGGGGTGGCCGCGCGGCTGGGCGGCGCCCTCTCGCCCCGCCTCTGGAGGCCGGGGCTGACCGTCAGCCGGCGCGAGTTCCTGGCCACGGTGGGACTGGCCGTGCCCGCCCTCACCCTGCTGGCCGCCTGCGGCAGCATACCCGCCAACCCCGGTCAGACGGCCGCCAAGACGAGCACGCCGGCCGGTAACGCCGGTACGACCAGCGCGCCCAAGACCATCACTGTCACCGTCCCCGGCGAGGACTACTTCGATCCCTTCATCGTCACCGCCAACGCCGGCGATACCGTCCAATGGAGCAACAAGGACTCGGACGCGCACGCCGTCGTCTCCGTACCGGACGCCCCCGCCAGCATCATGCTGACGCTGCCCGCCAACCAGTCGGCTTCCTTCAAGTTCGACAAGGCGGGCGTCTACAACTACTACTGCAACGTCCACGCCGACTACGACGCCTCCATCAAGCGGGTCAAGGCGCACAAGGACTCCAGCGTCTTCCCCGTGGCCATGGAGGGCTTCATCGTGGTGCAGGGACCCGAGCTGAGCCAGGCCGCCCAGCAGAGCGCCACCGTGACGATCCCCGGCAAGGACCTCTTCCAGCCCTACATCGTGGTCCTGAAGCAGGGCGGAGAGGTCACCTGGCACAACGGCGACACCGACGCCCATGCCGTCGTGGCGGCCGACAACTCCTTCATGCTGCCCGTCCAGGGCGGGCAGTCGGTCACGCACACCTTCAGCAGCCCGGGGACCTACTACTACTACTGCAACGTCCACGCCGACCTGGACGCCAAGACGCACTCGGCCAAGGCGCACGAGGACGCCAGCGCCTATCCGGTGGCCATGGCCGGGCTGATCGTCGTCGTCTGACGGAGGCCGTCCGGTCCGCCTCCGGGCGCAGGAAGCCCCGCCCGCCCCAGGCGGGGCCTTCTGCGCCTGCGGCTCCTCAGAGCCACTCGTGCGCCCACTGGTGGAGCGCATCGACGGCGCCCACCAGCTCCCTCCCGCGCTCGGTCAGCGCATAGGCCACCTGGACCGGCCGGGTGGAGGCGTCGACGTGGCGGACGACGAGGCCTTCTTCCTCCAGCTCCTTCAGCCGCTGCGAGAGGAGGCGGTCGCTCAGCCCCGGCACACCGCGGCGGATCTCCCGGAAGCGGTGCGGGCCGGCAAGCAGCCGGGCGATGATCTCGGCCGTCCAGCGGCGCCCGAGAAGGACGGCGGCACGGCGGAAACGCGGGCAGACGGGCTCCCCTTGCGTCGCCTGCTGGCATCGGTCCACGCGCATCCCCCTCCCGTCCGAGCTCGCGCAGCCAGCTTCTGTTCGGTGGCGCGGAGATCCGGCTCTCCCGACCTGCGAAGACTCTCCCATGCCTCTCTGACGTGGTAGCTAATGAATCCTGAGAACCAACTAAGAAATTCGTGGGTGGGAGCATCGCTTGGGTCCGCCGGCCGGAAGGGCAGACAGGGAAGCGGGGCGAGGCGGAGGCGGGGCGCCCTCAGGAGCACCCGTCCCCGCCGGGCTCCGGCAGCGGGCCCCGCCCGCCCGCCGCCAGGCCGGAGGCCGGGCCAGGCGCCGCCGGAGCCCCCGCCGCCGAAGGCGCACCCGCCCCGATCCGTTCGGCCTCCGCCACCAGGAGGGCGTCCAGCACCGCGGCCACCAGGCGGCCGTCCTCCCGCGCCGCCTCCGAGGCGGCGGCGGCGGTCCGCACCTCCAGCACCCACTCCGGGTGGGCGGCAAGGAGCGACCGCCGGATCTCCCCGAGCGCCTCGCGGCGCAGCCGCTCGAGCGCCGCCGCCCCCGCGCCCGGCACGGCCAGGAGAAAGATCGCTTCCCGCCACAGGCCGGCCGCGCCGCGACGGCGGGCTGCCAGGCGGCGCAGGACCGCGCCCACCGTCACCTGCAGCTCGTCCCACGCCTCCCAGCCGTGGACGAGGGCGAAGTCGTCCGGCGCTCGCAGCTGGAGGGCCAGAAGCCCGAGCCGGGCGCCCGCGCCGCGCCCGGATGTCCGCCCGGCGACCTCCAGCCGGGCCCGCAGTCGCGCCAGCTGCAGCTCCAGGCCCAGCCGGTTCTCCAGGCCGGTCAGCGGGTCGATCCGCGAGCCCCGCCGCGCCTCCAGCTCCAGGCGCTCGACGCGCTGCCGCGCCCAGCGGATGGCGGCCCGCTCGACCCGGTCGCCCAGGTCTCCGGGCAGGCCGGCGGCTTCCGCCGCCCGGGCCAGGCGCACCGACCACTCGGCCAGGTCGGCGGCGCCCAGCCGGGCGAGGCTGACAGGAAACGTCTGCGCGGCCGCCCCCGACTCCCCCTCCAGGTTCCTGGGACCGGGGGTCAGAGCCAGGCGGACGCTCTCCGCCACCGCCTCCGCGAGGCGGCGGCCGCCCAGCCCCGGCTCGCCCTCCCCCAGGCGCCAGAGGAGCGGGGAACCCGACTCGAGCCGGCGGCGCAGGGCCCCCTCCAGGCGCGCTTTCAGCTCGGCCACCGTCTCCGCCGCGGGAAGGCCGCCCTCCCCGCTCTCCCCGTCGCCCGCCAGCGGCGGCCGTTCCTCGGGCGGGTCGACCAGCAGCAGCACCTCCTCCAGCGGCAGCGGGCGTGCCAGGAGGAAGCCCTGCGCCATGTCGACGCCCAGCTGCTGCACGGTCAGCAGTTCGGCCGGTCGCTCGATGCCCTCGGCCACCAGCGAGGTGCCGGTCTCCTGGCCGTAGGCGACCAGGCTGGCCACCAGCGTGCGCCGCCCCCAGTCCTGGTCCAGGGCGCGGACCATGACCAGGTCGAGCTTGAGCACGTCCGGACGGACGTCGATCAGGCGGCTCAGGTTGGTGCCCTGCACGCCCAGGTCGTCCAGCGCCACGCGGACCCCGGGCGCCTCGGCGCGGAGGGCGCGCACCGCCTCGGCCAGGCCGCCGGCGGCCGAACGCTCGGTGATCTCCAGCACCACAGGCAGGCCGGGGCATCGGCGCAGCGCGCCCACCACGGCCTCGCGCGAGCGGCGGCGGACGAGCGTGCGCGGTTCCACGTTGATGGTCAGGAAGGCCCCCCGTCCGCGCAGCTGCGGCGCGGCCTCCAGGACCGCCTTCTCCACGATGGCGCGGTCCAGCTCCTCGGCCAGGCCGCGCAGGCGCGCCTCCCGGAAGAGTGCCGCGGGGCTCTCCAGCTCGCTTCCGGCGGGCCCGCGTACCAGCGTCTCCAGGCCGACCACGCGCTTGTCGGTGAGGCGGACGATGGGCTGGTAGAGGAGGCGAAGGCGGTACGGCTCGTCGAGCAGGCGGCGGAAGAGGTCGCTGGCCACGTCGGCACCCCCGAGATGGATCGGGCGCCGGCCGCAGGCCTTGAGCCACCGGCCGCGCGCGGCCGGCCCTCCGGGCTAGTTACGATGAACGCGGCCGGCTCCTGGTTCGCAGCTCGTGGGTTACGCTCGAGGAAACCCAGGCGCAGAGCCACATACGAAAGGAGCCGGCCAAGATGAAGGGTACCACACGGTTCGTCGGTCTGGACGTCTCCAAGGAGACCCTTGCGGTGGCGGTGGCGGAGGAGGGGCGCGAGGGCACCCGGTACTGGGGCACGATCGCCAACCGTCCTGAAGAGGTGCGGAAGCTGGTGCAGAAGCTCGGCCAGCCGGAAGAGTTGATGGTCGCCTACGAGGCCGGACCGACCGGCTACGGACTCTACCGGCAGCTGAGCGAGATGGGAATCGTCTGCGT